>CAZZZE010000269.1:0-4287 GCA_964658365.1 uncultured Jatrophihabitantaceae bacterium | reverse complement strand
ACCGCAGGATGTCCCACTGCACCGGGTCGGTGTCCTGGAACTCGTCGACGAGCACCACCCGGTACCGCGCCCGCAACCGTTCGGCCGCGGCATGCCCGGAACCAGGGTCGGCCAGGGTGGCTCGCAGCCGGGTGAGCAGGTCGTCGTAGCTGATGAGGATCCGGTCGCGCTTGCGCCGGTCGACCTCCCTGCGCACGCCCAGCGCGAAGCGCCGGCGCAGGTCGGGCGGGCTGTCGGCCTGCGCGTCGTCGGGGACCAGGACGGCTTGGCCGTCGCGGACGACGCTCTGCGCGAGCGTCACCGCCTCGGCGTAGCTCAGGGGCGGCCGCGGGGCGCCGGGGCGCGACCACATCCGCACGTACAGGTCCTGCACGACCTCGACGGTCAGGTCGTCGACGTTATCGACGAACGTCGCGCCGCTGTCGCGGTCGGCCGCGGTGCCGAGCCCGGCCAGCACGCGGCTGCAGAACTCGTGCGTCGTGGCCACCGTGGCCGCGTCGAAGCAGGCCAGCGCCTGCGCGATCCGCTCCCGGCGCTGCGCGGCGTCCGCGGCGGCCAGGTGCCGCAGCAGCGCGTCGTCGGAGCGGGCCGCCGCGGCCGGATCGGCCAGCCCGTCGCGGGCGCTGACCAGCCGTTGCCGCACCCGGTCGCGGAGCTCCTGGGTGGCGGCGCGGCCGAAGGTGACGACCAGCAACTGGTCGAGGGTGGCCACGCCCTCGGCGACGTAGCGGGTGACCAGCCCGGCGATGGTGAACGTCTTGCCGGTGCCCGCGCTGGCTTCGAGCACCGTGGTGCCCTGCGGCAAGGCGCCGACCAGGTCGAACTCGGGCCCCGTCATCAGCTGTGGTCGGCGCTGAGCAGCGGCGTCCAGAGCCGGACGGCGAGCTGCTCGAAGCGCAGTTCGGGACGGCCGGACGGGTCGAAGGCGAGCAGGCCGGCCAGCGGCACCACGCCGCCGAGGACGAGCTGGTGCGCGGCGTCGGAGCACTCCCCCGGGTACTGCCCGTCGTGCCAGCGCTGCGCCGCGGCGTCGACCGCCTCGTCGACGCTGCGGGCGTCGTAGCGGCGCTCGGCGTACGCCGCCGAGGTCTTGCAGGGCAGGGGCAGCGGCGAGCGCAACCCGGCGTCGCGCAGGGCGACGAGGTCCTCGAGTACCCCGGCCGCCTCCGCCGGGTCGATGCCGTGCACGACCTGCCGCCGCGCGCCGCCGGAGTACTTGCCGACGCTCAACGTGCGCAGCGCGGGGTCGCCGAGCGTGACGACCAGCGCCAGGTAGCGCACCCACGACTCGAGGCGCAGCCGCGGGCCGAAACCCGAATAGGTGACGTCGATCAGCGTCGAGCCGTGCAGCCCGCCCACCGTGCCGGCCAGCACCCGACCACCGGCCAGGGGCACGGCGACGTCGACCGAGCGGACCGGGGCGGCGGCCCGCTCGGTGGCGCACGCGCCGACCAGCGCCTCGACCGTGCCGCTCACGGTGTCCAGCACCCGCCGGCCGAGTTCGCCCGGCGGCAGGTCGCCGCGCCGGTACTCGACCTGCCGGCACGTCTCGAGCGGCAGGCCCGCCAGCCGATCGCGCAGGACCCGGGTGCCGATCGCCCACTCCCGCAGGCCGCCGACGTCGACGGGCAGCGCGTCGGCCGGCTCCTCGTCGTCGCGCCAGGTGCTGATCTTCAGGCGCTGCCTGAGGAACTCGCGCATCGGATGTGCCAGGAAACGGATCAGGTCGTCGAGGTCGTCCTCGTGCGGCGCCTCGGGCAACTCGCGGTCGAGGAAGCCGCGTGGTGGCACCCGGGTGGCGGACGCCGCGCGCGCACCGGCGAGCCCGATCGGGTCGAAGGAGAACGGCCCGGCGGTGCCCAGCGCGTGCGGGCGGAAGTTGCGGGCGTCGAAGGGCTGCAGCGGGTGCCGGGTGACGACGTGCCCGCCCACGGCGTCGAGCAGCTCCCCGACCGGGACGCACGGCGGCACCTCGGCTCCGGTGCGCGGGTCGGCGCCGGTGTAGGCGATCACCAGGTGCTCCTGCGCGGCGCAGATCGCGTCGAGGAGCAGCTGGCGGTCCTCGCTGCGGACGTCGCGTTCGCCGGGGCGCGGCGAGCGGGCCAGCAGGTCGTCGCCGTCGAGGACCGCGTTGCGCGGGAAGGCGCCGTCGTCCAGGCCCAGCAGGCAGACGACGCGGTGCGGTACCGAGCGCATCGGCACGAGCGTGCACACCGTGAGGGTGCCGGTGCGGAAGCCGGCGCGCGTCGGGCGGCCGGCGAGTCGGGTGTGCAGCAGCGCGGCGAGGTCGGCCCGGCCGAGCTGGACGTCGACCCCGCCGGCGGCCTCGGCGACGTCGGCGAACTCGCCGCGCAGCTGGGCGGCCTGCCACGCGTGCTGCGGTTCGCCGAGGGACAGGACGAGGTCGCCGAGCAGCGCCATCCACTGCGGCACGGTGTGCGGCTGCTGCAGCGCGCGGACCGCCGCGTCGACCCGGTCGAGCAGCTCGGCGAGCCGGCCGGCGAGGTCGATGGCCGCGCTGTCGACGTCGTCGAGCGGCAGCACCGTGCCGAGCCAGCGGTCGTCCTGCTCCATGGCCACCCCGAGCAGCAGCCGGTCGACCGCTGCCCGCCACGTCCCCTGTGCCAGGTTGTCGAGCCCGTACGGCGCCCGGTGCTGCGCGTCCAGGCCCCAGCGGGCGTTGGCGTCGGCCGTCCAGTCGCGCAGCCGTTCCACGTCGTCGTCGGAGAACCCGAACAGCGCCCGCACCGGCGGCGCGACGGCGAGGTCCAGCAGCTGGGTGGCGGTGACCCGGTTCGCGGCCAGGTCCAGCAGCTGGGTGGTGAGGCTGAACAGCGGGTTGGTCTGGCGCAGCGAGCGGTCGGCGAGCCGCACCCGCAGCTGACCGGCGGGGTGGCCGCCTGGCTCGTCGGCCATGCCGAAGCTCGCGGCGACGAGCGGGGCGAACGTCTCGACGTTCGGGCACATGATCACGATGTCGCGGGGCTCGAGCGTCGGGTCGTCGGCGAGCAGCCCGAGGATCACCTCGCGGATGACCTCGACCTGCCGCGCCGGGCCGTGGCACGCGTGCACGGTGAGGCTGCGGTCGTGCTCGTCGGGCTCGGGCGGGCGCGCGGCCGTGTCGTCGGCGAGGTGCTGCTGCAGCCGCCCGAGCAGCGTGGCCGGCCGGGGGGCGACGGCGTGGTGCGTGTCGGACGCTGCCGGTAGCAGCTGCTGCAGCTCGCGGATGTCGCGCGACAGCGAGGCGAGCAGCGGGTTGCGGGTCGGCGTGCCGTCGCGGACGGCGTCCCACAGCGCGGGCGAGGGGTGGTGCAACCAGAGGTGGACGTCGCGGTGTTCGGCCAGCGCGCTCAGCACGGCGATGCGCGAGCGGGTCAGCCGGGTGGTGCCGAAGACGGAGAACGTCGTGGGCAACCCGACGGCGTCAGGGTCGGCGCGCAGCCGTGCGCACGCGACGTCGAGCAGTTCGGCGGGCGAGGGGCCGAGCGCACCGCGGGCCCGCCGCCACAGCTCGGCCTGCCAGCGCACGTCCGCGGGCAGCGGCGTCCCGTCGCCGTCGGTGTCCCGGCCGGCGTGCCAGGCCTGCAGCAGGGCCGGGCGGGACCGGCCGTAGGCGTCGAAGTGCCGGGCCAGCTTGCTGGCAACGGCGTAGCGCCGGCCCCGCTCCTGGCCGCCCGGCTCCAGCCCGAGGTGGACGGCGAGCATGGCCGCCCAGGGTTCGGTCACGCACTCGTCGACCGTGGTCATCAGCGGCCAGACGGCCCGCTCGGCCGACCAGCGTTCCACCGCTGCGGCGTAGTCCTCGTCGGCGGTGCCGACCGCGTCGTCGAGCAGCCGGTTCGACGACGGGAACAGGACGTTCGCGCACACGCCGTCGCCGTCGACCGCGCCGAGGACGTGGCTGAGCTGCTGGGCCAGCCAGCGCTCGACGCCCCGGCTGGGGACGGCGACGACCTCGGGTGTGAAGGGGTCGGCCGACGGCGTGGCGAGCACCGCTCCGAGCGCGGCGACGAGCGGGTCCGCGCGCTCGGAGCGGTGGATCAGCAGGGTCACTGGCGCACTGCTGCCGGAGGCGTCACGCGCACAGACTATGACGCGTGACGCACCCGGTCCGGGCTGTCCACCGGCGCAGTCCTCATCATGTGCAGGTCAGCGCCCGCCGCCAGGCTTACCCCTGGTAGGGGGTCTCGCTGACCAGCGTGCTCTTACCGTCCTTGATCTCTCCGCGGTACGCCACCCGGTTCATCAGCTGGGGGAAGTGCCCGCCCAGACCGGTGAACTTCTTGT
>CAZZZE010000268.1:3640-4289 GCA_964658365.1 uncultured Jatrophihabitantaceae bacterium | reverse complement strand
CGTCTGCCGCGGTCAACCCTTCGGCCGTCAGGCTGCGAAGCGCTGCACCATGGCCGCGACGTAGCCGGGGCGCTCGGTGAGGTCCACCCAGGTGAAGCGCAGCACGGTCCAGCCGAGCGCGACCAGCGTGTTCTGGCGCGAGCGGTCGCGCCGGAACCGCGCGACGTCCACGTGGAACGCCATGCCGTCCACCTCGATGGCCAGCCGGCGGGCCACCAGGGCCACGTCGACGACAGCGACCAGTTCGCCGTGCGCCCACACCTCGTGGTTCGGCGTCCAGCCGCGGACACCGGCATCGCGCAGGAGGCGGTGCAGTACGCGCTCGGACCGAGCGGCCGCACCGTCACCGAGCTGGTCGGCCAGCCGCCGCAACTGGGTGTTGCCCGGCGCCCGGGGCCGGTCGCGCAACCGCGCGCGCAGATCGTCGGCGCTCACCCAGCCGCGCTGCATCGCGCGATCGGCGAGGGTGCCGGCCTCGCTGGTGGGCAACGTCGCGAGGAGGTCCAGCACGGTCTGTCGTCGCGAGGTCACCGGCAGTTCCGATCGCAGCCGGACCGCGCCCCGTGGCAGCGTGCGGTAGGTCACGACGGTGTCAGGCGTGCCGTGGACCCGCCGGTGCGGGCTGACGATCACCTCGAGCGGTCCGGCG
>CAZZZE010000268.1:0-3630 GCA_964658365.1 uncultured Jatrophihabitantaceae bacterium | reverse complement strand
CTGCCCTCGACGACGCCCCACAGCTGCGCGGCGGTGCTCAGGCCGAGCACCCCGTCGGTGCTGAGCACCGCGGCCCACAGCCGGCTGTGGAAGGTGAGCGGGGCGCCACCGACCAGATAGACGCCGCGGGCGGCGCGGACGAGGGCTCCACCGGCCGACGCTCGGTCGACCGCGTCGTCGGACAGCCCGTGCGCACGCAGCTGCCGGCGGGTGATGACGCCACCCTGCGCCGCAGCCTGCTGCCGCCAGGTCATGGCGTCGATCGTCGCGCAGAACCGGCCGCCGACCTCGCGTGTCCACAGCCGCCTACACCGAGGAAGGGTTTACCGCGGCTGCCGCGGTAAACAGTTCGCGCTCGGGGGGCCCGAGGTGTGGTCCAGGTCTCCGAGACGTAGGGTCACAGGCAGATCCTCGCCCGGTTCAACACCAGCTCGCCGCGGATCCGGGTTCGAGAGGCACCGCGATGTTGGCAAGCGAACGGCACGGCTCGGGGGAACCGCTCGTGCTCGTGCACGGCGTGACGCACCGCCGGCAGGCGTGGTACCCGGTGCTCGACCAGCTGGCCGAGGACCGCGAGGTCATCCTCGTCGACCTGCCCGGGCACGGTGAATCGCCGGACCTCGAGCTGCGCGGCCGCTCGGTGGACGAGACGCTGCGCGCGGAGTTCCAGGCGTTCCTGGCCGACCAGGGCCTCGACCGACCGCACGTCGCCGGCAACTCCCTCGGCGGGCTCATCGCGCTCGGCGCCGGTGCCGAGGGCGATGCGCGCAGCGTCACCGCGCTCTCGCCGGCGGGGTTCTGGGACAGCGCTCGGGAGTTCGCCTACACCCGGCAGATCTTCGAGCGGGCCTGTGCCCTGAGCGCGCGGCTGGGCGCGCGCACCGAGCTGCTCGCGCGCTCGCGCGGTGGCCGGACGGTCATGTACGGCGTGCTCGTCGCCCACCCGGGCCGCGTCTCGGCCGACCAGGCGCGCGGCGACGCCCGCGCGTTCCTGCGCGCGCGGCCGGCCCTGCGCGTGCTGCTCAACGCGGCGACTCCGTTCGAGCGGCAGATCCCGCCGACCGTCCCGGTGACGATCGCCTGGGCCGCCCGCGACCTCGTGCTGCCGTCGTGGCAGGCCGCTGTCGCCCGGCGACGGCTGCCGCACGCCGGGCACCTCACGATGAAGGGCGTCGGGCACGTGCCGATGACCGACGACCCCGAGCTCGTCGCCGGCGTCCTGCTGCAGGGCAGTGCCGCTTCGGCCGACGTCGCCCCGCTGCTGCCGGCCGCCCGCCGGCCGCGGCGCACGGCGACGGAGACCCGCGCCGTCTCTGCCTAGACTGCACTGGTGTCCGGTCAGACGCTGCTCTACATCGGCATCGTGCTGTTGCTGATCCTCATCGAGGGCGTCTTCGTCGCGGCCGAGATCGCGCTCGTGTCGCTGCGCGAGAGCCAGGTCCGCGCGCTCGCCGAGACCGGCCGCGCCGGCGCCGCGGTGGCCCGGCTCGTGTCCGACCCGAACCGCTTCCTGGCCGCGGTGCAGATCGGCGTGACGTCCACCGCGCTGCTGTCCAGCGCGTTCGGCGCGGTGACGCTGTCGGACCAGGCGGCCCATTTCCTCGACAGCCACGGCGTGGGTCACGGCCTGGCCAGCGCCCTCGGCGTCGTCGGCGTCACACTGATCATCTCGTTCGTGACCCTCGTGCTGGGCGAGCTCGCGCCCAAGCGCCTGGGACTGCAGCGGGCCGAGCAGGCTGCTGCGTTCTTCGCACCGCCGCTCAACCGGGTTGCCGGCGCGCTGCGGCCGATCATCTGGCTGCTGTCGCGCTCGACGAACGGCGTGGTGCGCCTGCTCGGCGGCGACCCGAACGCTGGCCGCGAGCCGATCAGCGACGACGAGCTGCGCGGGCTGGTCGCCGCGCACGAGTCGCTGTCCAACGACGAGCGGACGCTGATCGACGACGTCTTCGCCGCCGGTGGCCGCTCGATCGACGAGGTCATGGTGCCGCGCACCGAGGTGACGTTCCTCGAGGGGTCGATGTCGGTGAGCCGCGCCGCACGGGTCGCCGGGGACTCACCGCACTCGCGCTACCCCGTGGTGGGCAAGGGCCACGACGACGTCCTGGGCTTCGTGCACATCCGCGACCTGCTGCTGCCCTCGCTGCGCCACGAGCGCGACCGCACCGTGGCCAGCGTCGCCCGCGACATCAAGGCGCTGCCCGGCAGCAAGCACGTGCTCGCCGCACTGTCGGAGATGCGCGACGAGGGCCACCACATGGCCATCGTGGTCGACGAGTACGGCGGCACCGACGGCGTCGTGACCCTCGAGGACCTCATCGAGGAGGTCATCGGCGACATCCGCGACGAGTACGACGCCGACGAGGTCGAGTCCGCACGCCTGGCTGGCGGCGACGTCGAGGTCGACGGCCGGCTGAACCTCGACGAGGTGCACGAGGTGTCCGGCGTCGAGCTGCCCGACGGCCCGTACTCCACGCTCGGCGGTTATGTCATGGCTGCGCTCGGCCGCCTGCCGCGCACCGGCGACGTCGTCGAGCACGACGGTGCGCGGCTCGCGGTGGTGCGCATCGACGGGCGCCGGGTGGCGCGCGTACGGCTCACCCCGCCGCCGCACCCGGACGCCGAGGCCGCGGCCGACGCCGCGGGTTCCGCCCGGGCGACCTGAAACCGTCCCGGTGCTGGTGGAAGAATCCCCTGTCGTGGCTTCCACCGCTCCCTCTGACCAGCGCACCCGGGTGCTCTCGGGCATCCAACCGACGTCGCTCTCGCAGCACATCGGCAACTACCTGGGCGCGACGAAGCAGTGGGCCGAGCTGCAGGACGACCACGAGGTGTTCTTCTTCCTCGCCGACCTGCACGCGATCACCGTCGACCCGCCCGAGCCCGCAGTGCTGACCCAGCGCAGCCGGCAGGCGGTCGCCCAGTTGCTGGCCGCGGGCGTCGACCCCGACCGCAGCGCGATCTTCCTGCAGAGCCACGTGCCCGGGCACACCCAGCTGTCCTGGGTGCTCGAGTGCCTCACCGGCTACGGCGAGGCGGGGCGCATGACGCAGTTCAAGGACAAGTCGGCGCGCGGCGAGAGCGTCAGCGTCGGACTGTTGACCTATCCCGTGCTGATGGCGGCCGACATCTTGATCTACCAGGCCCACCAGGTGCCGGTCGGCGACGACCAGCGCCAGCACATCGAGCTCACCCGCAACCTGGCCCAGCGGTTCAACGCCCGCTACGGCGAGACCTTCGTCGTGCCGGAGGCTTTCATCCCGACGGTGTCCGCCCGGATCATGGATCTGCAGGACCCGTCGTCGAAGATGAGCAAGTCGCTGCCCGAGGCCGGCACGTTGAACCTGCTCGACGACCCGGGCGTGCTGACCAAGAAGATCAAGCGGGCGGTTACCGACACCGGCAGCGAGATCCGCTTCGACCCGCGCGACAAGCCCGGCGTGTCCAACCTGCTCGCGATCCTGTCCGCCGTCGGCGGCACGCCGATCGAGACACTCGTCGCGCAGTTCGACGGCCAGGGGTACGGCCACCTGAAAGCGGCGGTGGCCGATGCCGTCGTCGCGTTCGCCGAGCCCTTCGCGACGAGGGTGCGCGAGGTGATGGCCGACCCGGCCGAGATCGATCGCATCC
>CAZZZE010000267.1:0-4291 GCA_964658365.1 uncultured Jatrophihabitantaceae bacterium | reverse complement strand
CGAGCGCGACCGGCGCCCCGCGCTGTCGGATGCCGCTGCCTCGCGCGCACGCCGGGCCCGCGCGGCGGCGATGTTCTGCCGCGGTCGGCCGAGAGCGGTCAGGGCCGAGGCGAAGGTGCCGCCGGAGGCCGCGCCGCTGGCCCGGACGTACCCGCTCACCGTGATCGGCTGGTCCTGCGGCAGCCGGAGCACCGTGAACAGCACGCCCAGGTCGTGCGGGATCGAGTCGAAGCCGGCGGCGTGCACGAGGCGGGCGCCGCTGGCCACCGCGGTTGCGTGCTGGCGCAGCCAGGTCGTGTCGACGAACTCGGGCTCGCCGGTGAGGTCGAGGTAGTCGGTGCCGGCCGCGGCGCACGCGGCGACCACGCCGTGGCCGTAGAGCGCGTAGGGGCCGACGGTGGTGGCCAGCACTCGGGTCGACGCCGCGAGGGCGCGTAGCGAGTCGGTGTCGTCGGTGTCGGCCCTGAGCAGGGTGACGCGGGTGCGCTCCCCGGGTAGCCGATCACGCACCGCCGCCAGCTTGGTCATGTTGCGCCCGGCCAGGGCGAGCCGGCACCCCGCCGGGGCATGGGCGGCGAGGTAGGCGGCAGTCAGTTCACCGGCGAAGCCGGTGGCACCGAGCAGGACGATGTCGTGATCACGGGAGCCGGTAGCGGGCATGGGGCGAATGTAGTGCTCAGCGCAGGACGGTATAGCTGACCCGCAGCCGGGTGTATTTCAGGTCGAAGTCGTTGGCGCCCTTGTACCGACCGGTCAGCAGCAGGCTGGCGTAGGCGTAGCGCCCGCCGGTGATGTGCCCGGCCGCCGGGACCGAGGCGAGCGAGTACCAGTGGTTGCCGGTGCGGCTGACCTTGACGTAGGAGGGGATCTCGACGCCGCCGTCGGTCCGGTCGACGGCCACGCTGAGCTGCGACGGGCGGTGCGTCGAGCGTCCGTAGGCCTGGACCGTCACGCGGGCGTAGCGGATCGCCTTCGGGACGGTGAACCGGTACGACGCGTAGGCGAAGTCACCCGAGCCGGGCGAGCAGGCGTTGCGCAGGTCGACTCCGTGCGGGAACGCCGACCGCGCCTTGCGCGCGGTCGCGCACGGATCGGTGCCCCCGGCGTAGCGGTAGGTCGACCCGCGGTGCCAGACGTAGGCCACCTCGGCGACGAGTCGCCTGGCCGACACACCCACCGTGGCGGCAGCCGCGAGCGTGCGGTTTCCCGCGGCGTCGGTGATCGAGTACTGCCAGCGGTAGCGGCCCGCAGCCACGAGACGCCCGTGGGCGTCGCGACCGTTCCAGACCAGGGCGGTGCGACCGGCAGAGCGGTTCGCGCTCAGGGTGCGCACGACCGCGCCCCGGCCGGACCGGATGGTCAGCACCACCCTGCCCGCCTTGCTGGCGGTAACGCCGGGGGTGAAGTAGTCCCGGTACCCGTCGTGCACGGGGTAGAAGGTCACGCCGGCCCCGGTGAGCCCGGACAGCCGCGGGGAGACGGTGTCGATCGTGCCGACCGTCTCGGCGTAGCCGCTCAGCGTCGGGTACCCGCCGCCCTGCCCCCGCTGCGTCACCAGCGCGATCGTGTAGCGGCCGTCGGGCAGCCTGGTGCCGTTGGTGGCCACGCCGCGCCACGTCCACACGTTCGCGCCGACCTGCGGATTGCTCACCGGGTCGCTGCGCACCACGGTGCCGCTGCTGTCGAGCGTCTCGACGGTGACCGTCTGCGCCGTGTCCAGCGTGTAGTGCAGCGTTGCGGTGTCGCCCGAGCCGTCGCCGTTCGGGCTGATCGCCGGGTTGGTCAGCGCGGTGATGGTCGGGCGCAGGGAGTCGTTGCTGACCTGCAGGGGGGCGCTCGTCGGTCCCGCGCACAGGCTGCCCGACGTCGAGCACAGCACCGTCTGCAGGGTGTGCGAATCGTCGGTGAGCTGGCTGCCGTTGACGACGAACGAGTACGGCGAGCTCGGGGCGAAGCCGGCCGGCTTGCCGTCGACGAGCAGCCGCGCGCCGCCACCCGACGCGTGCGTGGCGGTGACGGTGAACCGGCCGCTGACGGTTGCTCCGGCCGTGGGTCCGGTGAACGTCGGCGCGGTGTTGCTCAGCTGGACGGTCGTCGTGGCTTCGGCCGTTCCGCACTCCCCGTAGGCGCTGCAGGCCCGGACGTGCACGGTGTGGTCGCCGTCGGCATAACCCCAGGTGGGGAACTGCGTGGTCGCGGCCCCGCCGCTCGTCGCAGTCGGCGCCGTCCAGGCACCGGAGTCCAGCCGGAACTCGACGGTCGGCGATGCGCTGGTGGCGCGCAGGGTGATCCGGTCACCGGTGCCGCTGACGGCCGCGCTCGTCGGTCCGGCAGCCGGGGGCACGTGGTCGAGGGCCCGGGCGAAGTCGACCTGCCCCGCGCCGAGGCCCTGCCCGGCGAAACCGCCGGCCGACGCGACCAGTGCATGGCGGAGCTGGGTGACGGTCAGGTCAGGGTTGCTGGCCTTGAGCAGGGCAGCAGCGCCGGCGACGAGCGGCGAGGAGAACGACGTCCCGTCGGCCTTCGCATAGCGCCCGGCAGGGAAGAACTCCGACCCCTTCGTCGGTGTCGTTCCCTCGATGTTGACGCCCGGCGCGGCGAGCGTGACCCACGAGCCGTAGCTGGAGAAGCTGGCCCGCTTGTTCGTCGCCGTGTCGACGGCGCCGACCGCGATGACGCCGGGGTAGGCGGCCGGGTACTGCTTCACCGTGGTGGCGTCATTGCCCGCGGCCGCGACGACGAGCACGCCCTTGGCGATGGCGTTCTCGACCGCGGCCTTCTCGGCCGCGCTGTAGTCCGTGCCGCCCAGGCTCAGGTTGATGATGTCGGCGCCGTGGGCGACGGCCCAGTTGATCCCGCGGATCTCGTCGTCGACGGTCAGCTCGTCGCTCGAGTCGGCGATCTTCACCCCGAGCAGGCTGGTGTCGTACCCGGCACCGGCGATGCCGTGCCCGTTGTTGGTGGCTGCCGCGGCCACGCCCGCGACGAAGGTGCCGTGCCCGATGTCGTCGGTGATGTTCGTGCTGCCGTTGTCGGCGTTGTACTTGCCGGCGATCTTGGAGCTGAGGTCCTCGTGGTTGACGTCGATCCCGCTGTCGACCACCGCGATCTTCACCGACGCGGCACCGTGCGTGCGGTCCCAGGCAGCGGGCGCGTCGACGCTGGCCAGGTAGGCCTTCTCGCTCGAGTAGTTCGGGTCGTTGGGTACCGCCGAGAACGACCTGGTCACCGGTGCCTCGACGCCGGTGACACCGGGTGTCGCGCGCAGTGCGGCCTCGGCGGCTGCCTGCTGCCCGGCGGGTACCTCGACCGAGAAGGCGTGCTCGGTGGGCAGGGTGTGCCGGACGTCGATCGTCGAGCTGGCCGCGTCGGCGGCGGTGGCCTGCACGTCGGCGGCGTCGCCGGCCGCATGGACGATCAGCACCACCGAGTCGCCGGTGGCGGGCGGGTCGCCGGCCGCCGCGGCATGTGCCGGGACGGCCACCGAGAACGCGGTGAGGACGGCTACGCCCGCCGTGACCCAGCGCGCCGGCGTCCGGAGTCGCGAAGGAGGTCGGCCCGCAGCGCGGCGCACTCGTGCGGATGCCATGTGTCCCCCGTTGTATCCCCCGTGCCGCGCCGACGAGGTGATCACCGAGGCAGACGTGGCAACTCTGCGGCGGGCGTAACACGTTGTCAATCAGCCGGTGCACATAACCGGACAAGATCGGGCAAGTCCCCGTGTTCAGGATCGGGGACTTGCCATGGGCATCCGTTACAGGCCGGGGCCCTCCGCGCGGAGCTTCTCGACCTCGGACATGGCCTCGCGCAGCCCGCTCAGCCAGTCGTCGGTGTGCTCGCCGACCAGCTTCACGCACCAGCTCAGAGCATCGGAGCGCGAGCGGGCCACGCCCGCGTCGACCAGGGTGTCGAGCACCCGCCGCTCGTCGTGGCGCAGCCGGGTCATGACCGGCACGGCCAGGTGGGTGAACAGCACGCGGGTGTCGCCGATGGCGGCGCCCCAGGCGACCTTGCGCCCGTAGCGAGCCGCTGCCTCGTCGGCGATGCGCACCCGGGTGTCTCGGGTGTCCTCGCGGAAGCGTCCGATGCGTCCCTCCGCCGCGGCGGCGGACTCGGCGCCGCCCTCCGGGGCGGGCAGCTCGCCGATGACGACGATCTCCTCGCGGTCGACGGTGACGCTCGGCGTCGCGGTGAACCAGTCCTCGGGCAGCCGCCCGGCGAACCAGTCGGCGGCGTCGTCGGCCGGCGGCAGGTCGGCCTGCTGCCAGCCACCGTGCAGGCCGCGCCCGTG
>CAZZZE010000266.1:0-4337 GCA_964658365.1 uncultured Jatrophihabitantaceae bacterium | reverse complement strand
TCCGCGCGGTGGTGCTCGCCGATGCCGAACGAGTACAGCCCCGACGCGTCGGCCAGGGCGATCTCCTCGAGCAGGTGCTCGATGCGCTCCTCCGGCCCGACGACGCGCTCCGTCGTCGGCTCGGTGACGGTGGAAACGAAGCTGTCCACACCGACGTGCATGGGGTTCCTCCTGCGGGTGCTCGGTGGCGGTCGCCGCCGTCGGATGAACACCGGGAACACGCGATGCCATACCCGAGGGCACGTTCAGAGCCGCGTGGCACCGCCGGCCGCGTGCTCGACGGTGAACCACGACGGGCGCCGGTAGCCCAGGCGGCCGAAGACCGCCTCGACCGCCGCTGCCGCGCCGGAAGCCAACTCGAGCGGTAGCAGTCCGATGACGCAGCCGCCGAAGCCGCCGCCGGTCATCCGCGCGCCCAGCGCGCCGTGCGCGAGCAGGGTGTCCACGGCCAGATCGAGTTCGGGGATGGTGATGCGGTAGTCGTCGCGCATCGAGGCGTGCGAGTCGGTCAGCAGCGATCCGATGGCGGCGACCTCGCCGGCCCGCAGCAAGCCGACCGTGCGCAGGACCCGCTCGTCCTCGGTGACGAAGTGGCGGGTGTAGCGCCGCAGCTCGTCGTCGGGCAGCCGGGCCAGAGCGTCGGCCAGGTCGTCGGCGCGCACATCGCGCAGCGCGGCGACGCCCAGGGCCGCGGCCGCCCGCTCGCAACCGGCCCTGCGCCGCCCGTACTCGCCGTCGCTGTGTCGGTGCTCGGCACGGGTGTCCACGACGAGCACCGTCAGCCCCGAGTCGGCCAGCGGCAACGGGACCGACTCGGTCGTGAGGCTGCGCATGTCGCAGAACAGGGCGTGGCCCGCGCGGCAGCGCAGCGACGCCAGCTGATCCATCCCGCCGGTCGGTGCGCCCACGACGTCGTTCTCGGCGCTGCGCGCGACGGCGAGCACCGCGTCCGGGTCGAGCTGCAGGCCGAGCAGCTCGTCGACGGCCGTGGTCACCGCGCACACGACCGCTGCCGACGACGAGAGGCCCGACCCCACCGGCACTGCGCTGTCGACCGCGATGTCCAGGCCGCCGACCTCGACGCCACGCGAGCGAAGCGCGAGCACCGGGCCGGCTACGTAGCGCGCCCAGGTCGGTATGCCCGACGCGCGCTGGTCGACCTCGACCGGCCCGCCGCCCTGCTGGGCAGAGCGCACCAGCACGCGGCCGTCGGTGCGCCGGTCGACACTCGCGACGCACGCGGCATCGAGGGCGAAGGGCAGCACGAAGCCGTCGTTGTAGTCGGTGTGCTCACCGATGAGGTTGATCCGGCCGGGGGCCCGCCACCGCACCACCATGACGAACACCTTCCGCGCGAAGTATGGTCAATTCTGTTTACATCATGTTTGAATCTGTAGGAATGTACGGCAGGGTCTCGCAGGGCCGTCTCGCTGGGACATCTAGCCGGGACATCTCGTAGGAAAGGATGCACCGTGCTAGCCCAGCAACGTCAGGTCCGCATCCTCAGCGAGCTGCGGCGCAGTGGGGCGGTGCGCGTTGCCGACCTGATCGGCATGCTCGGCGTGTCCGACATGACGATCCGGCGAGACCTCGAGCAGCTCGCCAGCGAGGGCGTGCTGCGCAAGGTCCATGGTGGCGCCGTGCTGGCCGGCCAGGTGGCCTTCGAGCCGGGCTTCGCAGCCAAGTCGCAGCTCGCGCGCGGGGTGAAACAGTCCATCGGCGCGACGGCGGCCGCCATGGTCAGTCCCGGCGCAGCGATCGGGCTGTCGGCCGGCACCACCACCTGGGCGATGGCGCAGCATCTGGCTGGCATCCCCGGCCTCACCGTCGTCACCAACTCCACCAAGGTGGCCGACGCGATCTTCGAACTCGATGCCGCGCAGTCGGTCACGGTGATCCTCACCGGCGGCGTCCGCACCCCGAGCGCGGCCCTGGTCGGCCCGATCGCCGACCGGGCCATCGCGGGCATGCACCTCGACCGGCTGTTCCTGGGCGTGCACGGCATGGACGCGCGCGCCGGCTTCACCACCCCAAATCTCGCCGAGGCGACCACGAACCGCGCGCTCGTCGAGAGCGCGCGTGAAGTGGTGGTGCTGGCCGACTCCTCCAAGTGGGGAGTGGTCGGGCTCGCCGACATCGCACCGCTCGAGCGCGCGCACACGCTCATCACCGACGATGCGCTCTCCGACGACGGCCGGCACCATCTCGACGACGCCGTCGGCTCGCTGATCACGGTGGCGGTGAGCGAGTGACGGTGCGCGCCAACGCCCGGCTGGCCGACGGCCGCGAGCTGTTCTACTACGACCGCGACGCCGGCCACGACCGCTCGGCGCTCGACCTGCGGACCGACCTGCGGGATGCCGACAGCAGCTCGCAGATCCGCTGGAACCCTTTGCTGCGCGACTATGCGGTCATCGCCGGGCACCGGCAGGGGCGCACCTACAAGCCACCGGCCGGCTTGTGCCCGCTGTGCCCGTCACGGCCGGGCCAGCCCACCGAGATCCCGGCCCCGGACTACGAGGTGGCGGTCTTCGAGAACCGGTTCCCGTCGTTCTCCCTGGACTCGGCCCACGCCGTGCCGCTGGTCGACGTGCCGCCGTTCCGGTCGGGTCCGGGTGCCGGGCGCTGCGAGGTCGTGTCGTTCACCAGCGACCACGACAAGCCCTTCTGGCAGCTCACCGCGGCCCACGCCCGCACCGTCATCGACGCCTGGGCCGACCGCAGCACCGCGCTCGCGTCCGTCGAGTCGATCGACTACGTCTTCTGCTTCGAGAACCGCGGCGAGGAGATCGGGGTGACACTGAGCCATCCGCACGGCCAGATCTACGGCTACCCGTTCGTGCCGCCGCGGTTCTACACCACCGCCGAGGCCCTGCGCCGGCACCGCGAACGTACGGGCGAGTGCCTGCAGTGCGACCTGCTGCGCGCCGAGTGCGACGCCGCGGTGCGGGTGGTCCGCGAGTCCGAGCACTGGGTCGCCTACGTCCCGTTCGCGGCCCGCTGGCCCTACGAGGTGCGCCTCGTGCCGCGCGCACACCTGCCCGACCTCGCATCGTTGGACGACGCCCGGCGCGACGACCTCGCCGAGAGCTACCTGGCCGTCCTCGGCGCCTTCGACCGCCTCTTCGACACGCCCGCCCCCTACGTCGCCGGGTGGCAGCAGGCCCCGACCCGCAGCCCGGCCGACGCCGACCGCGACGGGTGGCACCTGGGCGCCGAGATCTTCACCATCCGCCGCGCGCCGGGCAAGTTGAAGTACCTCGCCGGCTCCGAGTCCGGCGCCGGCGTGTGGATCAACGACGTGACCCCCGAGGACGCCGCCGCTCGGCTGCGCGACGCGCTGCGCTGAGGTTGCAGCCTCGCAACAACCTATTGACATGTGTCCGGTTCGGTACTTTGCTGTGGGCAGTTGTGGTGCTTCTCGTTGGAATCTGTTAACCCGCCCAGCGTCTCTGGAGACTCGATGTCGCGTCCGTCCATCCCCTCGTCCGTCCCTGCCGGCCCCAGCCGTCGTGCCGTCCTCAAAGGCTCGTTCGGAGCGGTGGCCCTCACCACGGTGCCCGGGCTGCTCGCGGCCTGCGGCTCGTCCTCGAGCGGGGGTGGTGGCAAGGGCTCGGCCACCGGCTCGACGTCGATCGGCTCGAACTACTCCGACGCCGCGGTGAAGACAGCGTTCGCGTCGGTGATCAAGGGCTACTCGAACGGCAGCAAGGTCGCCGTGAACACGACCGACCACAACAGCTTCCAGAACAACATCCAGAACTACCTGCAGGGCACGCCCAACGACGTGTTCTGCTGGTTCTCGGGCAACCGCGCCCAGTTCTTCGCCGCGCAGGGCCTGCTGGAGCCCATCGACGACGTGTGGCAGACGATCGGCAGCCACTTCACCGACGCGGTGAAGAAGGCGTCGAAGGGCACCGACGGCAAGTACTACCTCGTGCCGTGGGTGAACTACCCCTGGGTGATGTTCTACAAGAAGAGCGTGTTCACCAAGCACGGCTACACCGTGCCCGCGACGTTCGACGACCTCATCGCACTGTGCAAGCAGATGCAGAAGGACGGCTTCAGCAACCCGATCGCCATCGGCCAGAAGGACGGCTGGCCGGCGATGGGCACCTTCGACATCATCAACATGCGGCTCAACGGCTACCAGTTCCACGTCGACCTGATGGCGCACAAGGAGTCCTGGACGAACCCGAAGGTCAAGAACGTCTTCTCCCAATGGAGCCAGCTCGCCCCGTACTACACGCCGGGGGCGACGGGCCGGACGTGGGAGGAGGCGGTGCAGGTCTTCGACGCGAACAAGAACTCGGCGATGATCTTCCAGGGCACCGACC
>CAZZZE010000265.1:0-4339 GCA_964658365.1 uncultured Jatrophihabitantaceae bacterium | reverse complement strand
CGGCGGACCGCGTCCTGCAACTCGGTCTTCCAGTCGAGCTTGACGGCGCCGGCGAGGTGCCCGCCGTCGTAGGCGGAGGTGTCCTCGTCGACCTCGACGAACACGACCCCGGGAGTGGAGAGGTTGTCCTCGGCCCAGTCGGCCGAGACGAGCGCGTCACTGCGGCTCATGGTGAATCCCTTCGATGAAGTGCGATGTGCGGATGGACGGCGGCACGACGGGGCCACCGCGGTGGAGCTGCGGGCGACGGTGGCCGAACGGCCGTGCTGGGCGGCGGTGCGGACCGGTCAGGCGCCGAGACACAGGCAGCTGCGCTGGCGGCACAGATCGACCGTCCGGCGCGAGGTGAGCAGAGGGCTCACCGGCAGGCTCGGCACGAGCAGGCTGCACATGGGCCCGAGACTACCGGGCCTCGAGGGGCCGTCGCCACCAGCGGGTCCAGACTGCGGGACACGCGTCCTACGGATTGGGATCAAACCGGACGGGTCGGCATCCGGCGGAACACCGGCGCGTCCGCCGCCCCGGCGACGACCAGCCCTTCCGGCGTCGGTCGCAGGTCGTCGATGCGCAGGCCGTAGGGCAGTTCGGGCAGCGTCACAGGCACCTCGAGCGCGGGCAGCAGCTGGTTCACGACGAAGCTCGGGACGGCGATCCCGACGACGGAGATGCCCCGGATGCGCAGCCACACCGTGTTGGCGTCGCCGACCGTCCAGACCGCCTCGCCGGTGACGCGGGCCAGCTGGCTGAAGCCGGGGACGGGCAGCGCGGCCGAGGCCATCAGCCGTTCGCCGACGAGGGTGAGCTCGAGCCCGGGGATGGGCGCCACCCGCGCCAGCTCGCCGAAGGGCAGCACGACGTGGCCGGCCACCCGGTCACAGGTGATCTCCTCGACCCGGCGGCGGAGCAGGTCGCGGACCGGCAGGTAGACGGTGGCCAACCGGGCGTCCAGGGCAGCGCCCGTCATCTCGCCGATGACCAGGCCGCCGCCGGTCACGTGCACCTCGCCGTAGCGCCCGCGCAGCGCCTGGGTGAGGAAAGGCCGGCCGACGACGCGGACCGTCGCGGCGCGCCCGAGCGGCCCGGACAGCACCTCGGCGGCGCGGCGCTCGGCCAGCGCCGCGAGGCTACGGTCGGCGAGCAGCAGGCTGACCCCGAGCAGCAGCACCAGGGCGACGAGCGCCGCAGCGATCAGCACGAGGCGATCAGCACGTCAGGTGCGGATGGCCAGACAGAGCAGGAACGCCCCGGGGGCCAGCAGGCACAGCGGCAGCACGGCGGCACAGACGGGCCGCAGCACCGCGCTCAGCCGCGCCCGGCCCACGGGTGCACTGTGCAGGGCGAACGCCACGGCGACGGCAAGCAAGGCGGCCACGGCGCCGAGGGCGGCGCCGAGGAAGACCGAACGTCCGCCGTCGAACTCGGCGTGCTTGTCCAGCGCGAGGTAACCGACCGCCGCACCGACGACCGCGGAGCCGACGAGCGCGAGCATGCCGCGCGGGACGTCGGGATCGAAGCGCGGCAGCGGCAGGACGAGGTCAATCAGGTAACCGACGATCAGGGCCGCGCCGACGCAGCCGACCACCGCGGTGACCACGATTCCGCCGAGGCGCTGGTCGACGAACTCGTGCCGCAGCTGCAGCAGTGCGGGCAGCGCCACGACCGCGACCACGAGCACCGCGATCGACGCCAGCGACTCGACGATCCGGGTCCGCGCGGCGCCGCGGGTGAGCTGGTGGAAGAACATCACGGGCACCGCGAGACCCAGCACCGCGAGCAGCGTCCCGAGCCGGCCGTGCGGCCAGACCGAGACGGTGGCATCGGCCCCGCCGCAGGCGAGCGCTGCGATGACGAGCGCACCCTTGCGCCCGGGCACGACCGTGCCGAAGACCCACGACACCGCGAACACGGCCTGGGTGACCGCCACCGCGACGAGCAGGGCCAGCGCCCCGACGCGGGCCGTGACGCAGAGCCCGCCGGCGACGACGAGCACCGCGACGAGGCTGCCGACGAGTGCGGCGTCGACCCGCGGCGTGGGACCCGCGGGTGCCTGCGGCGGCGGCGCCGCAGGCGAGTCGACGTCAGTCACGGCGTACATCGTCGCAGACGGCCGGGCCTGCGTCGGTGTCGCGGACCGCGGGCGCGGGGCCCACTGCTGCGCCGACCCAGGCCGCGATCCGGGCGAGCAGATCGTCGGTGGTGGCCAGCTCGGCATGCCCCATGCCCGGTTCGATCCAGACATCGGCCGACGGCGCGGCTGCGGCCAGCTGCTCGACGTGCGCCAGGGGGAAGTAGTGGTCGTTCTCGCCGTGGACGAGCAGCAGCGGCCGTGGCGGGATGGCGCCGGCGACCTCTGCCGGCGCCTCGGGCAGCACCTCCCATGCGTGGGCCGACACCCGGGTGCGGCGCAGCGCGCGGACGGCCGCCCGGCCGGTGCGCGTCTCGAAGGTCCAGTGCACGATCCGCATGGCCCGGGTGCCGCGCTCCCACCAGCTGCCCGGCGCGCTGACGCTCACGACCGCGTCGGCGTCGCCGCCCAGGCCGGCGTGCCGCAGCACCGACGTGCCGCCCATCGACCAGCCGAGGACGGCGATGCGCCCGTAGCCGACCTCCCGTAGCCAACACACCGCGGCCGCGATGTCGTGGACCTCGTCGGCACCGGCGGTCGTGGCACCGCCCGAGCGGCCGTGGCCGCGCAGGTCGGGCGCGAGCACGCCGAACCCGGCCCCGTTCAGCGCGCGGCAGATGCGCTGGACGTCGGCGTTGCGCGAGGAGCCGGTGAACCCGTGCGCGACGACGCACCCGATGGCCCGGTCGGGCGCGGACCAGTGCAGACCGGCCAGGCGCACGCCGTCGGCGGCTCTCATGCTGACCGGGTCCATCGGGTCATTGTCGCCGGGGGCGTCCGCGCCGGCGCGACGGGACGGTAACGGGCCGGCCGGTTTGTCCGTTTCGTCGGTGAGCTGATTCACCCGAGGTTCACCCCACAGAAGTGAGGACGTCATCGGGCCCGCACTCCGATAGGCTGCAGACGCTTGAGGGCAACGAGGCCCGCCGTCCGTCCCCCCTCGATCCACGATGATCTGGAGGCGCGAGTGGAACTCATCCTGCTCACCGGCGCAGTGCAGCCGACGGCCGAGGTCCTGCCGGCACTGGGACTCCTCCCGCACCACGTCACCGTGCTGCCGCAGGACGCGAGCGCGCTGGTCGACCGGGCCCTCGGCGACGCCGTGCTCGTCGACGCCCGCCGCGACCTCATGGGCGCGCGATCGTTCGTGCGGCTGCTGACGGCCATGGGCACCACGGTGCCGGTCATCGCCGTGCTCACCGAGGGCGGCCTCATCGCCGTGTCCGGCGAGTGGGCGGTCGACGACTTCGTCCTCGACACCGCCGGCCCCGCCGAGCTCGACGCCCGGCTGCGCCTCGCGGTCGAGAAGCGCGCGGCGGTGTCCGACGACGTCAACGGCCGGCTCGAGATCGGCGAGCTGACCATCGACGAGACCACCTACTCCGCCCGGCTGTCGGGCAACGCCCTCGACCTCACCTACAAGGAGTTCGAGCTGCTGAAGTTCCTGGCCCAGCACCCGGGCCGGGTCTTCACCCGCTCCCACCTGGTGCAGGAGGTCTGGGGTTACGACTACTTCGGTGGCACCCGCACCGTCGACGTCCACGTGCGGCGGCTGCGCGCCAAGCTGGGCGTCGAGTACGAGGCGATGATCGGCACCGTGCGCAACGTCGGCTACAAGTTCGTCCGGCCGTCCGACACCGGCCGGCGCGAGCTGGCCAACAGCACGCCCGACCGCGTGACCGACGACGTCTCGAGCGACGCCGACGACGACGCGGCCTTCGAGCGGCAGTTCAACTCCTGACGCCATCCCGCTAGGTTGCGGTCGTGACGATCGCGACGCAGCAGCCCGTCGAGCCCGACGTCCTCGCCCTGACCGCGGCCATCGAGGCCGAGGACGGTGCGCCGCCGCTGTCGGACCAGGCGCTGGCCCAGCTCGCCAGCGACGCGGTAACGCACCTCGTCGCGCTCGACGGCGACCGGCTGACGGGTTACGCGCAGCTCGACGGCGACTCCCTCGAGATCGCAGCCGCCACCGAGGACGTTCCGGCGCTGCTCGCCGCCGCCCACCATCGTCCGCTGCTGGTGTGGTCGCACGGGCGGCGCAGCCGGTTACGGGCGCCGCTCGAGCAGGCCGGGTTCGTGCGCGAGCGCGAGTTGCACCAGCTGCGCCGCCCGCTCGACGAAGCCCATCCCCTGCCCCCCGAACCGCCGCTCGCCGGGGGCGTCACCGTCCGGACGTTCGTCCCCGGCGCCGACGACGCTGCCTGGCTCGCC
>CAZZZE010000264.1:0-4342 GCA_964658365.1 uncultured Jatrophihabitantaceae bacterium | reverse complement strand
AGGGCCGCGAACTCGTACCCCGGCGCGGCGGACCCGCGGATCACCCGGATCGTCAGGCTCGGGCAGGTCGAGCGCAGCACCTGCGTGCCCGACGCCGACGGCGCCGCCGACGTGCTCGGCGCCGTGGTCGGGGTCGACGTAGCCACCGGCGCCGTGCTCGGGTCGGCGCTGGTCGCGGGGGCGGATGTCGCTACGGACGTCGACGGGCTCGCCAGCGTTGACTCGCTCGAGCGGCCCGGAGCCGGCGCCGCCGACGAGCAGGCCGCGGTTCCGGCCAGAGCGGCGAGCACCGCACCGGCCGCGACGACGTGCCGCGGCGGAACGCAGCTGAGCCGAAGGGTCACCCGTCGATCCGCAGGTCGGTGGAGTACGGCAGGCTCGAGACCTTCAGCCGCGCGTCGGACTGCAGGTCGTTCCACAGCCGGGTCCACGCACTGCGTCCGGTGAGGCTGCCGCAGCTGCCGGCCTGCGAGCACGCGGTGCGCTCGGTCAGGACGCCCGCGAAGTTGATCCGCGGCAGGCGGTTCACGACGCCGGTCAGCGAGATGTACTTCCACTGATCGGCCATCGTGTTGTTGTAGACCTGCGGCAGGTTCAGCATCCGCGTCGGCGCCGCGGCGGCGGCCAGGTAGTGCAGACCGGCCATCGTCCAGCCGTTGTTGCACCTGCGGTTGGTCGTGGTCCACGCGCACCCGTCGGCCGAGCCGTTGAAGATGAACGGGGCCTTGGTGGCGGCCAGGTAGCCGGTCAGCCACCTCTTCGTCGCCGAGTAGGACGCCCGGAAGCCCGGCTCGATGTCGTTCGCCCCGGCCACCGTCATGCCGATGTGTCGCTTGGCGTAGGACACGAGCGGGTTGACGACGGTGGTGGCCCAGGTCCGGCCGGTGGCCGTCGAGACGTCCATGTCGTTGTTCGTGCCGACCGCCACCACGACCGGCGCGCTGGCGCGCTGGGCGCTGGCGTACCCGTCGAGGTAGGCCTGGACGTCGCGCACCAGATCGCCGTAGCTGACGAAGCGGACGCCCGCGCTGAGCACGACGCCGCCGTCGGCCGCGTCCTGGCCGCCGATGTCGAGCAGCACCAGGTAGCCGTGCCCGGACGGGTTGCGCTTGGCGTCGGTGGCGCCCTCGGCGCGCATGGTGGCGAGGTCGGTCGGCGAGGAGCCGCGCACGTTGCGGACGTAGCGGCTCGTCGAGATCGGCGCCGGCGTGCGCTGTGCGGGCGGCCCGGCCTGGGTGCGGGCGACAGCCGACACCCCGGCCACCGAAGCGCCGGCGACGTTGCTGGCGCGCACCGCGAAGGTGTAGTTGGTGCTCGCCTTCAGCCCGACGACCACCGCCGAGGTGGCCGTCGCCGGCACCGAGACGATGACGTTGCCGGGCGACGACGTGACGGTGTACGCCGAGACCGGCGCACCGCCGTCGGAGACGGGCACGGCCCAGCTGACCGTGGCGCCGCCGTAGCCGGCGATGGCCTTGACCGTGCGCGGGGCGGCGGCCGCCACCGGGTGCACGGCGTTGATGATCCGGCAGCCGAGGCTGGCGTTCGCGCCGCCGCCGACGTTCACTGCGGTGAGGCACACGCGGTGCTCGCCGGTGTCAGCAGGGAACACGGCCGACAGGCCGTGCGCACGGCCCAGGGTCGGGTACTTGGCAGCGATGTCGGGGCGGGCGACGCTCGCCGTGTGCGCCGGCGCGGCGACGCCGTCGACCGTGGTGGTCACGGTCAGGGGCGCCGTGGTGTCGGGATCGAGCGCCCAACCGGTGACCTGCAGGTTGGTCGACCCGGCGGCGCGGGTTACCGACTCGAAGGCGCCGAGCGGCGAGAGGGCCAGCGTCGTGGACGTGCAGGAGGCACCGGAGTTCCGGCTACCCCAGAGCACGTTGACGGCGACGGCGCAGACGGTGTGCCGTCCCGACGTGGTGACCAGCGTGGCGCTGAAGTGGTGTCCGGTGTAGGGCGTGCCCTTGCGGTTGGCCGTGACCACGGCGGCGGGCCGCCCGTCGAGCGAGACCTGCGTCGAGATCGGATCGGTGGTGTCGGGGTCGTAGGCCCAGCCGCTCGCCGTGAGACCGGTGGCGGTGCGGGCGCTGCTCGTCAGCGCCGCCTTCGGCGTGAAGTCGACGACGACCTTGGCGCACGGCAGCGCGCGATCGGATCCGAGGCCGATGTTGTGGGCGACGACGCAGACCGTGTGCCTGCCCTCGGCGACGTTGACGCTGGTGACGAAGCCGTGCGCCGTACCCGTGCCGGGGTAGGCCTTGGCGACGTCCGGGCGTGACCGGTTCGCGGTCAGCGTCGCCGCGGCGCCCGAGTCGACGCGCACGGACACCGACAGCGGCGTTGCGGCGGCGTCGCGGTCGAAGGCCCACCCGCGGATCTGCAGCCTGCCGTTGCTGGTCGTGGGCGTGTTCAACCCGGCGACGGGGCTGTCGTCGAGCGTGACGGAGCGGCAGCCGAACGAGGTGTTCTGGCCGTAACCGAGGTTGACGGCCGTGACGCACACCCGGTGGGTGCCCTGCGCGACGGCGTACCGGGCGGTGAACCCGTGCAGCAGGCCGGTGTTCGGGTAGGTGCGGGCGACGTCGGCGCGCTTGCCGTTCGCGAGGATCGTGGAGCGCACACCGTCGACGCTCACCTGCACCGACAGCGGCGTGGTCCAGGCGTCGCCGTCGATCGCCCAGCCGGACAGGTGCAGGGCTCCGACGCTCGCGGTGAGACTGTCGACCGCGCCGGCCGGCCCGTAGTCGAAGGTCGCCGTTCGGCACCGCAGGGTCGTCGGCTTGCCGCGGCCGAGGTTGCCTGCGCGCACGCACACCGTGTGCCTGCCCTCGGGCACCGGGATCCGCCAGGCGAAGCCGTGTTTCGCGCCGATCCCGCGGTACTGCGCGGCGATGTCCGGGCGGTTGAGGTTCGCGCGTTGGCCGGACCGCACGTTCTTGCCGTCGACCCACGCATAGACCCAGTTGGCACTGGTGCGCGCGTCCGGGTCGAAGGACCAGCCGCTGACCCGCATGCCGCCGGCCGTGCGGAGCATGTGCTCGACGTGGCCGACCGGCCGGTGCGAGACGGCGGCCCGGGCCGGCGTCGTGGTCGCGCTGACGGTCTGGACGACTGCTGCTCCGGCCAGCGCCGTGGCCAGCGCGACCGGCAGCACCGCGCCGATCCGCAGGAGCCGTCGTCGGGTGGGCACTCGAGCCGCGAGCGGCCGGGGGGAAGCGGTCATGAAACTGATCCAGTCGGGCCGGCGGCCGGTGGAAGCCGCGAGTCGTCAGGATCGGCGTACCTACGTCAGCAGCCAACCCGCCTGCGTCGGGGGAACGCAGGGCGGGATGATCAAACCATCGATGTTAAGCCTGAGACAAGTGTTACTCCTGATGCGACACGCCGGGAGGTCACCCGGAAGGTAGGCGATAGTTCGCAAACCGGTCACGCAGCGTCTTCTTCGAGAACTTGCCGACGCTGGTCTTGGGTACCTCGTCGATGAAGACGACGTCGTCGGGCAGCTGCCACTTCGACAACCGTTGGGCGAGGAAATCGAGCACCTCCTCGCGGGTCACCTGCTCGCCGTCCTTGACCACGACGCAGGCGAGCGGGCGCTCCATCCACGTCGGGTGCGGGACGGCGATGACGGCGGCCTCGGCGACTTTCGGATGGGCCATGATCTGGTTCTCGAGATCGACGGAGCTGATCCATTCGCCACCCGACTTCACCAGGTCCTTGGTGCGGTCGACGAGGCGGACGTAGCCGAGCTCGGAGATCGTGGCGACGTCGCCGGTACGAAGCCAGCCGTCGGCCGAGAACTGCTCGCCCGGGGAGTCGGTGCGGTAGTACTGGCGGGCGACCCATGGCCCGCGGGCCTCGAGTTCGCCGGAGATCAAGCCGTCCCAGGGCAACGCCTCGCGGGTGTCGGCGTCGACGATGCGCAGCTCGACGCCGGGCGGCGCGATGCCGACCGTGGCGCGGATGTCGGCGAGCCCGTCGTCGTCGAGGTCGGCGACCTCGGAGCGGATCGTCGCCGCAGTGGCGATCGGCGAGGTCTCGGTCATACCCCAGGCCTGCATGATCGGCAGCCCGACCTTCTCGCGGTAGGCCTCGGACAGCGCCCGCGGCACGGCCGACCCGCCGCACAGGATGATCCGCAGCGCCGACAGGTCGCGCCCGTCGAGCAGCGGCAGCATGCCCATCCAGATCGTCGGGACGCCGGCGGTGACCGTGACGCGCTCCTGCTCGAGCAGGTCGAGGACGGCGCCCGGCGACAGGTCGGGACCGGGCATGACCATCGACGCACCGGCCAGGCCCGCGGCGTAGGCGAGCCCCCAGGCGTTGGCATGGAACATGG
>CAZZZE010000263.1:0-4343 GCA_964658365.1 uncultured Jatrophihabitantaceae bacterium | reverse complement strand
TCTGGACCGACCCGTCCCGGGCGCCGAGCAGGATCTCATGGGCGGCGGACAGGAAGGCGATCGTCGCGATCCCGGCGGTGCCGGTGCCCATCCGTAGCGGGCCCGTGCGCTGGGCATCGCCGGCCCGCCAGAGCAGTGCTGTCCCGTCGTTGCCCGCCGCGGCGAGCTCGCCGTCGGCGGAGTAGCTGACGGCGTTCACCGTCACCGTGGCCGGGACGCCGCCCGGTGGCGGGAGCTGCACCGGGCGGGAGGGGTCGTGGACGTCCCAGCGCTCGAGCGGGGTACGGCCCCGGCTCGCGGCGACGAGTGTGCGGCCGTCGCCACTGAACGCGATCGACTGCACCGCGCCGTCGAAGTGCGGGGCGAACGTGCCGCGCACGCGGGGGTGGCGCGGGTCGGTGACGTTCCAGAGGGTGATCTGCGACGACTCCCCGCCGGTGGCCAGGGTGCTCGCGTCGGGGGAGAAGGCCAGGCCGAACACCTGCTGACGGCCGGACCGCGCAGGCAGCGTGGCCAGGCGTTGCGGGACCACGCCGGTACGCAGGCCGAACAGGTGGACGGTGCCGTCGGCGTGGCCCACTGCGACGGTGCGGCCGGAGGGCGCGAGCGCGAGCGGGGTCGGCCCGAGCGGCCCCAGGACGCGGGTGATCACCGGGGTGGCCGATTCGTCGGCCAGGGCTGCCTTCGCGACGTTGCTGGGCGCGATGCGGTAGGCGGCGAGCGCGAGTTGCTGGGCCAGGGCCGGGTCGGAGCCGGTGAGCTGGCGCGCCTGGAAGGCGACCTGTCGGGAGAGCGCGTCGTCGCGGGCCGCGGTGGCGGCCTGGCGCTCGCGAGCGGCGGTGCGCTGCGATGTGCCGGCCCAGACGGCCAGGCCGCTGGCCACCAGTGCCAGCACGGCCACCGCGGCGAGCAGCTGGACGAGGCGGCGGGACCGTCGCCGGGCAACCCTGGTCGCCTCCTCGAGGCGGCGCAGACCGGCGTCGAGATAGCTGACCTCCACCGCGTTCATGCGGTGGCGGTTGCGCGGTTCGGCCGCCCAGTCGGCGGCGATGTCCAGCGCCGAACCGTGCGGCAGCGCGGCCGGATCGCGGCCGGCGGCGTCCCAGGCGTTGGCGCCGGTGGTGATGCGGCGGTGCACCAGCAGGTCGGCCCGGTCGGTGTCCAGCCAGCCCCGCAGCCGGGGCCACGCGGTCAGCAGCGCCTCGTGGCTCACCTCGACCGAGCTCTCGGTGAGGGTCAGCAGGCGACGCTCGGCGAAGCGGTGGACGACCTTGCGCACCCGGTCGGCCCGCTCGTCGGCATCGGCAGCGTCGAGCCCGAGCTCGGCCCGCGAGATGCGCCGGCGGGTGGTGGCCACGTCGTCGCCGACGTTGACGAGTCGGACGAACAAGTCGTGCGCGACCTCCTGCTCGCAGGCGTCCAGGGCCGTGAAGACCTCGTCCGCGCTGCGTTGGACGGCGGCGTCGAGCCCGCCGGTGGCGCGGTAATCGGCGATGGTTAGCTGCCGTCCGGTGGAGCGGTCCCAGGCCGCGAGCAGCGCGTGGGAGAGCAGGGGCAGGCCACCGGTGGGGTGCGGCCCGAGGTCGGCCAGCACAACCTCGACCAGCCCGTCCTCGACGGACACACCGATCTCGTTCGCCGGGCCGATCACGACCGTCCGCAGTTGCTCGGGGGTCAGCGGTCCGACGACCACCTGCGCGTCGCGTAACGCAGCCAGCAGCACCGGTTCGCGCGCGGCCTCGGCGAAGAAGTCCGCACGCATGCCCAGAGCGACGACGACGTCGGGCCCGGCGTCGGCGAGGCGGTCGAGGAACGCCGCGCGGGCGTCCTGGTCGTCGCAGAGGGTGAAGACCTCCTCGAACTGGTCGATGACCACGAGGTGCGGCCCGTCGCCGCGGGCGGCCACCGCCGTCCGAAACGCGGCGTCGGGGTCCTCGCCGGGCGTCATGAGCGCGCACGTCCAGGCTGCTGCGGTCTCGTCGTCCAGCGCGCCGGCCCGGACGGCGGCGACCACACCGGCGCGCAGCAGCGAGGACTTGCCCGAGCCGGACGGTCCGATGACGGCCAGGACACCGCGGCTGGGACCCGGCTCGTGCCGCAGCCTGCCGATGCGCCGGACGATGTCGTCGGTCTGCTCGCGGCGACCGAAGAACAGCGCGGCGTCCTCCGGCTCGAAGGGTTTCAGGCCGCGGTAGGGCGTGGCGCTGCGGGTGGTGCGCCGGTCGGACGAGGCCCGGACCCGGCGCAGGGCGGCGAGCCACGCATCAACCTCGGCCGGGTCGTCCACGCCGCAGGCGGTGAGCAGGTCGACGATCAACGACTGCTGGCCGGGTGAGGGGACGTGCCGCCCGCGCAGGTAGTCGCCGAGGGTGCCGGCGGGCCGGCCGATGCGCTTGGCGAGATCGCGGACGGTGAACCCGGCTGCGGCGCGCACCGCGTTGAGCCCGGCACCGAACTCGGCCCGGGTACGGATCGTTGCCGGATCCACGACGTCGTGCACGGTCAGGCCCCCGATCCGTTCCGCGGCAGCTGCCGACTGTAGAGGGCCGCGCGACGTTGTACGGGGTTGTACGGGGTTTCGTTATCGATGCTTGATCGTCGCCACTCGGTGGGATATTTCCGCAGGCGCGGACAGCAGGCGGGATGTGCGGGGGTCAGTGTGACGGACGAACTGTGGGCCGAACTCGGTGCGACGATGCGGGCGTTGCGCGTCCAGGCCGGCCGGTCCCTGCGGACCGTCGAGCGGGGCAGCGGCTGGGGCCGCGGGACGCTGTCGCAGATCGAGAACGGCCGGGCGCGGGCCAACCGCGAGCAGGTCGAGTGGTACGACGCCAATCTCGGTGGGGACGGGCTGCTGGTGGCCATGTACATCGAGGCCCGCACCGCCCCGGCCGCGCCGCGCGAACGCAACGTCGGCGCCGGTACGCTGCCCGGCGACGCCTTCGAGGTGGTGTCCTCGTTGCTCGCCTCCGGCGAGACGGCGCGGGCCGGTGCCACGCTGACCGCCGGCTGGGTCCTGCGCAACGCCGGGACCGTCCCGTGGTCCGCGCGCTCGCTGGCGCGGGTGGGTGCGCCGGCGGCGCTGCGCCTGATCTCCAGCGACCCCGCGGTGCCGATCCCGGCGTGCGAGCCGGGCGCGACCGTCGACGTCCGGTTCAAGATCACGGTGCCCGACGTGGCGGGAACGCTGGCCGCGTACTGGCACATCGTCGACGCCGACGGCCGGCCCTGCTTCGCCCCGCCGACCCTGCTGCCCGTCACCCTGGTGGCGCACTGAGCGCCGCGGTCACAGCAGCCCGGCGCGCTCCTTGGCCTGCAGCACCAGCAGGGCCGCGGCGTCGACCTGTCGGCGGAAGGCCGGGTCGGTGCTCGCCCGGGCGTACAGGGCCGACGTCATCGCCGCCGCCTGATCGGCGACGACGGTGAGCACGACGTCGCCCCCGGCCTGGACGAACCGCACGGCCCGCTGCCCGGGGGACAGACTGCTCACCTGACGGGCGGCGCCGAGGTCGTCGCTGATGACGAGGTCGCGATAGCCCAGGTCGCCGCGCAGCAGGCCGGTGACGATGGTCCGGGAGAACACGGCGGGGGTGCCGGGGTCGATGCGCGCGTAGATCGCCGTCGACATCATCACGAAGGGCACCCCGGCCTGCACGGCGGCCCGGAACGGCGCGAGGTAGGCGTCGGTGCGCGTCGTGCTCCGGTCGGTGACGCCCGACGTCGTGTCGGTGTTGCCCGACACCCGGCCCAGACCCGGGAAGTGCTTGGCGGTGGCCGCGATCCCGGCGTCGGCCATGCCCTGCGCGTACGCCAGGCCGTGGCTCTGGACGGTGGCGGGCGTGTGCCCGTACTCGCGGTCGAGGTCGCCGATCGGCGGGTTGGGCCCGCCGCCGGCCGGGACGGTGTCGAGCACGGGCGCGAGGTCGACGTTCACGCCCGCCCGCTTGAGTTGCGTGCCCCAGCTGCGGGCCTCGGCACGCAGGGCCGAGGCCGGGCGGGCGCCCTGCACGGCGGCGGCCGGCACGGTGTCGAAGCCGGGCCCCTGCAGCCGCTGCACGAGGCCGCCCTCCTGGTCGGTGGCGACGAACAGCCCGGCCCGCCGGGGCGCGTAGCCCTGCAGCTGCGTGGTGATCGCCCGGATCGCGTTCGAGCCGGCCGCCGTCGTGCCATCGAGGATCACCGAGCCGACGTGGTCGTCGGTGATCGCCGCGATGGTTGCCCCGGTGACACCCGTGCTCGGGCAGTCGACCATCAGCAGCTGGCCGACCCGTTCGCGCAGGCTCAGGCCGGCGAACACGGTCTGCGCGCGCGTCGCGCTCGGTGTGGCCGACGAGTGGTCGGCC
>CAZZZE010000262.1:0-4359 GCA_964658365.1 uncultured Jatrophihabitantaceae bacterium | reverse complement strand
CCCTGCGGGTCGTTGCCCTGGTCGGCGTGCCCGAGCCGCATCGAGAAGAACGGGATGGCCAGCAGCACGATGAGCGCGCCGGCGACCGTTCCCAGGATGGCCTTGCGGCGGGCGACGAGACCGGCCCAGCGCGTCCAGAACCCGGTGCGCGTGGTGGGCCGGTAGGTGCCGTCGCGCAGCGCACGGCGCTGGCGGCGGGGCAGCACCTTGAGCCCGAGGAAGCTCAGCAATGCCGGGAGCAGCGTCAGCGAGGCCAGCATGGTCAGGCTGACGGCGACGGCGACACCGATGGCCATGCCGTAGAAGAAGTTCACACCCAGCGCGATCAGGCCCAGCATCGCGATGCAGACGGTGGTGCCGGCGAACAGGACCGCGCGGCCGGAGGTGTTGACGGCGAGCGCGATCGAGTCGGACACGCTCATGCCCCGCAGCAGGTTGCGTCGGTGCCGCGTGACGATGAACAACGCGTAGTCGACACCGACGCCGATCACCATGAGCTGGGCGAGCTCGGGCGTCACGTTCGAGACGCTCATGGCGTGGGTGAGGATGCCGATCAGGCCGAGCCCGGTGACGAGCGCGCCGGCGGCGCACGCGAGGGGCAGCGCCACGGCGCCCACCGTGCGGAAGACGAGGCCCAGGATGATCAGCGCGGCCAGGAAGCCGAGCAACTCCGGCGACACGCCGCCCTGGCTGCCGCCCTGGCCCGAGAAGGCCTCGCCGGTGAACTCGAGTTCGACGGAGTCGCTGCGCACCTTCGACAGCGAGTCGTAGACCTTATTGATGGCGTTCTGGTCGAACTGCCCGCCGCCCTCGAAGACGATGTCGACGAGCGCGATGGACGGATCCTTGGTCGAGAGCATCCCGGGGCTGGCGCCGGAGCGCTGCAGGCTGCCGCCTGACGCGCAGTCGACGGACCCCCACGGCGAGCTGATCTGCGTCACCGTGTACCTCGGCGCGCAGAGCTGCTGCAGGCCGTCGACGACTCCGGCCGGCGGCGCCGTGGCGTTCCCCGACCGGGTACGGACGACCATGACGCCGTCGACCCCGTTCTGGGCGTCCAGGCCACTGCTCTTCAGCAGCGTCGAGACGGTCTGCGTCTCGGTGTGGGGCAGCGTGAACTCGTCCTTGTAGTCGGCCCCGCCGAGCGACGCGGACAGCCCTTGGGCCAGGACGATGAGGCCGAGCCAGGCGGCGATGACCAGCCAGCGGCGGCGGGTGGCTAGGCGGGCGAGCGTCTGCACGGTCGGGTCTCCTCGAACGTCCGGGACACTGGTGGCGTGAGTGTCGAGACGATCCTGCTGCTGTCGTTGGCTGCAACCGTCACCATTGTCGTGGTTCACCGGATCGACGAGCGCACCGGTGTCCCCGCGGCGGCGCTGCTCACGGTGCTCGGGTTGGCATACTCGCAGCTGCCGGGCCCCAACATCAGTCTCGACCCGCACGTCGTGCTGACCTTCGTGCTCCCGCCGCTGCTCTACAGCGCCGCGCTCGATTCCTCGCTGTTGGCGATCCGCAAGAACCTGCGCACGGTGATCAGCCTGTCGGTCGTGCTCGTGCTCGTCACCGCGGTGGCCATCGGCGTCGGGCTGAACCTGCTCGTGACCGGGCTGACGCTGTCGGCGGGGATCGCGCTGGGCGCCTGCGTCGCGCCGCCCGACCCGGTGGCGGCGCTGGCGGTCGGGCGGCGGGTCGGCCTGCCCCCGCACCTGATCACGCTCATCCAGGGCGAGGGGCTACTCAACGACGCCACCGCGCTGACCACGCTGACCGTCGCCGTTGCGGCCGCCCGCGGGGACGGCTTCTCGTTGCCGCTCGCAGTGGGCGAGTTCGCGCTCGCCGCGGCCGGCGGCGTGGTGGCCGGGGTGCTGGTGGCGCTCGCGGTCCGCCTGGCGAGGCCCTTCGCCGCCGACCCGCTCACCACCAACGCCGTCTCGCTGGCCACGCCGTTCTTCGCCTACCTGCTCGGCGAGGCGGTGCACGTGTCCGGCGTGCTGGCGACACCCCGCGCTCGTCGTCCGGCGCGAGCCGGCTGCAGGTCGCGGCGGTGTGGCGGCTCGTCGACTACCTGCTCGAGGGTTTCGTGTTCCTGCTCATCGGCCAGCAGCTGCCCGCGGTCGTCGACGGCCTGGACGACTACCGCACCACCACCGTGGTCACCGCGGCGGCGGTGACGGTCGGGCTGGTGCTGGTGCTGCGCCCGCTGTGGCTGATGCTGACCCAGCTGCTGCCCAGCTCCCTGCACACCCGCCTCGGCGGTGACGGCGAGCGCTCGCCGGGCCGGCTCACGGGTCGCGAGGTCGCGGTGCTGAGCTGGTCGGGCACCCGCGGCGTCATCACGCTGGCCGCCATCTTCACGATCCCCGTCACCGTCGACGGGCACCCGTTCCCCGGCCGTGACCTGCTGTTGTTCTGCGCGTTCCTGGTCGTCCTGGTGACCCTGGTCGGGCAGGGCATGACCTTCGCGCCGCTCGTGCGTCGCCTCGGCCTGCGGGCCAGCGAGCGCGACATGGCCCGGCTGCGCAACCAGGCCAGGCTCGCCGCGACGCAGGCCGCGCTGCGTCGACTCGACGAGCTGTCCGAGCCGCGGGCCGACGGGGCGAGCGCCGCGGACGAGCTCGAGATCGACGCGCGGGTGGTGGATGCCGGGCGGCGCCTGCTGGAGGTGCAGGAACGCCGCTACCGCAGTCGCCTCGACGCGCTCGAGGACGTCGGGCCGGGGGAGACGGCTCGGACGGTGCCCTACGAGGCGGCGCTGCGGCTTCGTCGGATCACCCTCGATGCCCAGCGGGAGGAACTGCTGCGCCTGCGCGACGCCGGGCAGCTGCCGGACGCCGGCCTGCGCACGCTGGAACGCGAGCTCGACCACGAGGAGGGCCGGCTGCCCGACCGCACGTGAGTCAGTTCTCAGCGGCGACCGCGGCACACCTGCAGGATCGCGGCGGCGAGCTCGGGACCGTCCGGGCCGAGGCCGTCACGGAACGCGTCGCGGATGACCCGCTCGCGGCCGAGCTCGACGCGGGTGCCGCCGGCGTCCATGCGGGCCGTCTGGATTCGCTTCGACAGCTTGGCGCGTTCGGCGACGAGCCGGATGATCGCCTCGTCGAGGCCGTCGATCTGCCCGCGCAGGACGGGGATCGTCTCGGCCGCCTGCGCCGCGTTGACGGCGGCGAGCTCTTCGGTGCTCGGGCTGGAATTCGTGCTGGTCATGGCTGGGTCCTCGTTCTGGGCAACTGCGCGGTGTCCCGGCGAGGCCCCTGGCACGACAAAACGCCCTGGGCCTCGGCCCGGGGCGTCTGATGGTGGGTGGTGATCAGCCAGCAACGACGGGAACCGAGAGACGGTACCCGTAGAAAAATCGCGTGACTGAGCTGGACACGAACAGATCCTGACACGGCGTCCCGACGGGTGGCAACCGCGTCCCGCTGGCTGGGACGGGGTTGTGCACGGACGAGCGGTGCCGTCGGTGCCGGACCGTAGGCTGGCAGGCACGATGAACCAGCCGCTCGACACTCTTTTCCCGGTGCCTTCGAAGGCCGCACCGCGCACCCGCACCGCGGCCGATCCCGCGACCCTGCTCGACGGGCTCAACCCGCAGCAACGTGCGGCGGTCGTGCACGCCGGCGGTCCGCTGCTCATCGTCGCCGGGGCCGGGTCGGGCAAGACGCGCGTCCTCACGCACCGCGTCGCCTACCTGCTCGCCGAGCGGGGGGCGACGCCGGGCCAGATCCTCGCGATCACGTTCACCAACAAGGCCGCCGGCGAGATGAAGGAGCGCGTCTCGCACCTCGTGGGGCCGCGTGCCCGCGCGATGTGGGTCTCGACGTTCCACTCGATGTGCGTGCGGTTGCTGCGCGCCGAGGCGAAACACCTGGGCTTCAAGACGTCGTTCTCGATCTACGACTCCGACGACTCCAAGCGGCTGATGACGATGGTGGGCCGCGACCTCGACCTCGACCCGAAGCGCTACCCGGCCCGCTCTCTCTCGGCCCAGGTCAGCAATCTCAAGAACGAGCTCGTGACGCCGCAAGCCTGGGCGGACAAGGCCTCCACCGCGCCGGAGAAGGTCGTCGCCGACGTCTACACCCGCTACCAGAACCGGCTGCGCGACGCGCATGCGCTCGATTTCGACGACCTGATCATGACGTCCGTCGAGCTGCTGCAGCGCTTCCCCGACGTCGCCGACCACTACCGGCGCCGCTTCCGGCACGTGCTCGTCGACGAGTACCAGGACACCAACCACGCGCAGTACATGCTCGTGCGCGAGCTGACCGTCCCCGAGCCCAACGCCCCGTACGAGCCGGCCGAGCTCGCGGTGGTGGGCGACGCCGACCAGTCGATCTACGCCTTCCGCGGCGCGTC
>CAZZZE010000261.1:0-4363 GCA_964658365.1 uncultured Jatrophihabitantaceae bacterium | reverse complement strand
GCGGCATGAGCGACAACATCCGCACCGCGCTCTACGACGCGCAGTACACCTGCACGCTGGCCAACCGGGCCTCGGCCGAGACCCCGGTGCTGACCCGCATCGTCGGCAAGCACTGCGAGAGCGGCGACGTCGTCGTGCGCGACACCTGGCTGCCCGGCGACGTCCGCCCCGGTGACCTGCTGGCCGTCGCGGCCACCGGCGCCTACTGCCGCAGCATGGCCAGCAACTACAACCACGTTCCCCGCCCGCCGGTCGTCTCCGTCGTCGACGGATCCTCGACCGTCATCGTGCGGCGTGAGACCGAGGACGACCTGCTGGCACTCGACACCGGCGTCGTGGCGGTGCCGGCATGAAGCCGGTGCGCGTGGGCCTACTGGGCTGTGGCGTCGTCGGCTCGCAGGTCGCGCGGCTGATCAACGAGCAGGCCGACGATCTCGCCCAGCGCATCGGCGCCCCGCTCGAGCTCGCCGCCGTCGCCGTGCGCCGTCCCGCGCGGCACCCCGACATCCCGACCGAGCTGCTCACCACCGACGCCGACTCGCTGGTCACCCGCGACGACATCGACGTTGTCGTCGAGGTCATCGGCGGCATCGAGCCCGTGCGCAGCCTGCTGCTGGCCGCGCTGTCGAGCGGCAAGAGCGTGGTGAGCGCGAACAAGGCACTGCTGGCCGACGACGGCGCCACCCTGCACGACGCGGCCGCTAAGGCCGGCGTCGACCTGTACTACGAGGCCGCGGTGGCTGGCGCCATCCCGCTGCTGCGCCCGCTGCGCGAGTCACTGGCCGGCGACCGCATCACCCGGGTCATGGGCATCGTCAACGGCACGACCAACTTCATCCTCTCGCGCATGGACGCCACCGGCGCCGGCTTCGACGAGGCGCTGGCCGAGGCCACCGCCCTCGGTTACGCCGAGGCTGACCCCACCGCCGACGTCGACGGCTACGACGCCGCGGCCAAGGCCGCGATCCTGGCCGGGCTGGCCTTCCACACCCGGGTGACGATGTCCGACGTCTACCGCGAGGGCATCGGCGACGTCACCGCCGCCGACATCGCCAGCGCCCAGGCGATGGACTGCACCGTCAAACTGCTGGCCATCTGCGAGCGCGCGGTCGACGCCGACGGCCGCGAGCAGGTGTCGGTGCGCGCGCACCCGGCCATGATCCCGCGCTCGCACCCGCTGGCCGGGGTGGGCGACGCCTACAACGCGGTGTTCGTCGAGGCCGAGGCTGCCGGGTCGCTGATGTTCTACGGCCGCGGGGCCGGCGGGGCGCCGACGGCCAGCGCCGTGCTCGGTGACCTCGTCGCGGTGGCCCGCAACCGGGTCAGCGGCAGCCGCGGCGCGGGCGAGAGCGCGTACGCCGACCTGCCGATCCAGCCGATGGGCGACGCGATCACCCGCTATCACGTCGCGCTCGACGTCTCCGACCAGCCGGGCGTGCTTGCCGGGGTGGCCAGCGCCTTCGCGGCCGAGGGAGTCAGCATCAAGACCGTCCGCCAGGAGGGTCGAGGCGATGCCGCCACCCTGGTGCTCGTCACCCACGCGGCCACCGACGCCGCGCTCGCCCGCACCGTCGAGAAGCTGGCCGGGATGGCCCTGGTCGGCCGGGCCGCAAGCGTCATGCGCGTCGAAGGCACGGAAGCGGAGTGAGCGTGATGACCATGACCGGTTGGCCCGGGCTCATCGAGGCCTACCGCGACCGGCTGCCGGTGTCCGAGGCAACGCCGGTGGTGACGCTGTTCGAGGGCAACACGCCGCTCGTCCCGGCCCGGGTGCTGTCGGAGATGACCGGGTGCGAGGTTTTCCTCAAGGTCGAGGGCGCCAACCCGACGGGGTCGTTCAAGGACCGCGGCATGACGATGGCCATCTCGAAGGCCGCCGAGGAGGGGGCGCAGGCCGTCATCTGCGCGTCCACCGGCAACACCTCGGCCAGCGCGGCCGCCTACGCCGTACGGGCCGGGATGACCTGCGCGGTGCTCGTTCCGCAGGGCAAGATCGCGCTCGGCAAGCTGGCCCAGGCGCTCGTGCACGGCGCCAAGCTGCTGCAGGTCGACGGCAACTTCGACGACTGCCTCGAGCTCGCGCAGAAGCTGGCCGTCGACTACCCGGTGTCGCTGGTCAACTCGGTGAACCAGTACCGCATCGAAGGGCAGAAGACGGCCGCCTTCGAGATCTGCGACATCCTCGGCCGCGCGCCGGACGTCCACTGCATCCCGGTCGGCAACGCCGGCAACATCACCGCGTACTGGAAGGGCTACCGCGAGTACGCCGCCGACGGTGTCGTCGGCTCGACGCCGCGGATGTTCGGCTTCCAGGCCGCCGGCGCGGCACCCATCGTCATGGGCGCACCCGTCACCTCACCGACGACGATCGCCACCGCGATCCGCATCGGCAACCCGGCGTCCTGGACGCAGGCCGAGCACGCGCGCGACGAGTCGACCGGGCTCATCGACGCCGTCACCGACCGGCAGATCCTGCAGGCCTACCGGCTGGTCGCGCGCAGCGAGGCGGTGTTCGTCGAGCCGGCGTCGGCGGCCAGCATCGCCGGCCTGCTCGCCACCTCGTCCGACGGCCGCCTGTCGCGCGGGTCGACGGTGGTCTGCACGGTCACCGGCAACGGGTTGAAGGACCCCGACTGGGCGATCTCGGGCGCACCGAAGCCGATCACCGTCCCGGTCGACGGGCTCGCCGCCGCCGTCGCGCTGGGCCTGGCTTGAGCGGGCCGTTCCTCGACGGCGAGGCCCGGGTCCGGGTTCCGGCCAGCAGCGCCAATCTCGGTCCCGGGTTCGACGCCCTGGGGCTCGCGCTCTCGCTGTATGACGACGTCGTCGGCCGCATCACCGGCGAGGGGTTCCACGTCGAGGTCGCCGGTGAGGGCGGCTCCGGGGGCCGGGCGGTGGCCCGCGACGAATCGCACCTCGTCGCGCGCACGATGCGAGCCGCCTTCGCGGCGATGGATGTCTCGCCGCCAGGGTTCGCGATCAGCTGCCACAACGAGATCCCGCACAGTCGCGGGCTCGGTTCGTCGGCCGCCGCGATCGTCGCCGGGCTCGTGCTGGCCCGCGCGCTGGTGGTCGACGGCTCCGAGCGGCTCGACGACGCCGCCCTGCTCGGCCTGGCCACCGAGATCGAGGGTCACCCCGACAACGTGGCCCCGTGCCTGCTGGGCGGGCTGACGATCGCCTGGCTCGACCACGGGGCGGCGCGGGCCGTCCGCCGCGACCTCGACCCGACCGTGCTGCCCGTCGTGCTCATCCCACCGTTCGGCTCGTCCACCGCGCTCGCCCGCGGACTGCTGCCCGCGGCCGTGCCACACGCCGATGCCGCTTTCGCCGCCGGGCGCGCCGCGCTGCTCGTAGCGGCCCTCACCGGTACGCCGCACGCCCTGTTCGACGCGACCGAGGACCGCTTGCACCAGGCGTTCCGTGCGCCGGCCATGGCCGAGAGCTGGCAGCTGCTCACTGAGCTGCGCGCGTCAGGGCATCCGGCCGTGGTGTCCGGCGCAGGACCGACGATCTTCGTCCCGGCTCGAGATCAGGTCGAGGCCGAGACCGTCATCGCCGCCGCGCCGCTCGGCTGGCGGGCGCTGCACCTCGCCGTGGACGCGCTCGGCGCCCGGTTGATCGACACCGGCTGACCGCGGACGTACCGGCGGGAACACGCCGAGGGCCCCTGATGTTGCTGGGCTCACGGACAGCGTCTACGCTCATGCTCGTCGGGCAGGTTCAGTCCGCGAGCTGCGGCACGAACCACTTTCCTCCGAGATCGTGATCCACATCCGATTCCCGGACGGGCTCTGACTCTCCACCTGTTCCGGCCCATCGCCGGAGTAGCCGGATCCAGCCGTACAACCCATCGGCCTGATCCGCAGCACACCGGTCGCCCCGCCTTTGCGAGCGCAGCGACCGCCTTCGGAAGGATCCGATCCACGTGACAGACACCCACGAGCAGACCCTGCCCGCCGCCGCCGAGGCAGCGGCCACGGACGGGGCTGCCGGCAGCACGAAGGCCTCGCGCCCGGCTGCCAAACGAGGCTCGCTGACCTCGATGCTGCTGCCCGAGTTGCAGCAGGTCGCCGGCGGTCTCGGCATCAGCACGGCCAAGATGAAGAAGAGCGACCTCGTCGCCGCCATCCAGGCCGCCCGCGCCGGAGCCGCCACCAGCGCCACCACTAGCACCGCCACCTCCACCACCACGGGCAACACCCCCGCGGCCGGCGGCACCTCCGAGCGTGTCACCCGCACCCGTACCCCGCGCGCCGCCCGCTCCGAGCCGGCTGCTGAGTCGCCCCCCGAGCCGGCCCCGGCCGAGACGCGTCCGCAGACCCGGGACGCCGACAGCCGTGACGGCCAGACCCGTGACACG
>CAZZZE010000260.1:0-4381 GCA_964658365.1 uncultured Jatrophihabitantaceae bacterium | reverse complement strand
CGGGATGAAGCCGTAGTCGCCCGGGCCGTGGACGGTCGGCGCGAGTCGCACCGCGCCCGGCCGCAGCCCACGTTCGGCGAAGGCGAGGCACACCCGCTCGCCCGGGATGCGGAACCAGGCGATGGCGTCGCCGTCGGTCGGGTCTTGCTCGGTGCTCAGCCCACCTGCGCGCATGGCGAACGTGCCGGAGGTCATCAGAATCGGTCTGTCGGTTGCGTCGCTGTCAAGCAGTCCCTCGCCGAGCGCCTCGATGGCCTCGGTGTCGCGGCCGACGAGGGCTTCAGGGTCGGCGAAGTCGCCGCCGAAGGCCAGGTGCACGACGCCGTCGGCAGCTGCCGCTCCAGCACGCAGACTGTCGAGGTCGTCGAGCGAGCCAGTGTGGGTAGCGGCGCCGAGTGCTCGTAGCCGGGCTGCGGACGCCTCAGAGCGGGCGAGTCCGGTGACGGTGTGCCCGGCGTTAATCAGCTCGGTGACAACGGCCGGTCCCGTGAGGCCGGAGCCGCCGGTGACGAAGACGTGCATCGTTTCTCCCTCGATCGCGCGCCTCGCAGTTACGACAGTTTCTGACTCTACGTAGAGTCAGAAACTGACGCAACTTACGATGGCGTCATGCCCCGCAGCGGAGACGAAGCACGCCAGCGGCTGCAGCACGCCGCGCTGGACCTATTCGCCGCGCAGGGATACGACGGCACCACGACCGCGCAGATCGCCGCGCGTGCGGGCGTTACCGAGCGAACGTTCTTCCGGCACTTCGTCGACAAGCGTGAGGTGCTCTTCGACAGCGAGGAGCAATTCCGGGTCGATCTGCTCGACGGGCTGGCGGCAGCTCCCGACGGCCCCCCGTTGCTGATGCTGTTTCACGCGTATCAGGCAAGCTTCGCCCTGCTCGAGCGCAATCGCCCATTCGCCGAGCCGCGATTCCACGTCATCGGCGCCACCCCGTCGTTGCAGGAGCGCGAGGCCGCCAAGCTCGCGTCGGTGAACCGTACGCTCGCCGAGGCTCTCGTCGCCCGCGGCGTTCAAGCTCCGCTTGCGGTGCTGGCCACCGAGGTCGGGATGGCCGCCTTCGGTCAGGCAACCAAGCGGTGGATCCACGAGCCCCCACCAGGTGACCTCAACGCCCATCTGCGCCGGGCGTTCGCTGACCTGAAGAGCCTCACCGGCGACCTCACCGTGCCCCGCACGAGACGGGCACGCAGGTCGGCCTGAGGCAGACCGGTGAAGCTGAAAGCCGCAGCCCGTTACCGCCTGGCCGCTCAAACCTCAGTGGGCGAGAGCCGCTCGAGAACACTTCACCTGCGCCTCGATTGGCCGGTTGCCAGGGCATACGACGCCGATTCTGACCTGCGAAGGCCGGCAGCGGATGAGCGAATTGTTGTGGCGACGCAGTCCGGTGTGGTTGCCAGGAGCACTGGCTGCGGTAGGCCGGACGTCCCCGCGTCGCCTCCAGCGACACGTTCCACGGCATACCGCAACCAGTGCTCCTGTGATTCGACGCCGCCGCCGAACCCACTCGCCACCGCATCTCCACGAGGCGTGCCGAGCGACACACGAGAGCTCAGATCGGCAGTCGCATCGCAGGTGCCGGACAAGCGCAGTCCAGTCCGGCCTGGATCTGAGGCTTGCCCCGGGCGCCGGCGGACGTTCCTCCCCCCGCAGGGCAGGAACGACATCGGTGACGTCAGGAAGCCACGGTAGTTCGGCCGGGAGGTGAGCGACGGAGACGGGTCCGTGTCATTCCTTGCCGCCGGTGTCCCGGGCCTGAGCTGGTGCTCCACGTTCACGACGGTGAAGGCGCCCCGGGGGACTGGTTTGTCAGCCGGCTGCACACTACGCCTTCGCGGCGACGTGGGCCAGCCTCGTCGGACTCGCACTGGCCGTTTGTGATCGAATGGTGTGGTGCCCACCCGCTCTGCGTTTCGTGAACAGCTCGACGGGCTGTGGTTGCGCATGGCCGATCTCGCCCAGCTGCAGGTGGTCGCCGTCGAGCGGGCGTCGTCGGCGCTGCTCGACGCGAACCGGCAGCTGGCCGAGCTCGTCATCACCGAGCAGGCTGTGACCGAGCAGCTGCAGGGCGAGCTCGAGAACCGGGCGATGCTGTTACTCGCCCAGCAGCAGCCGGTGGCCACCGACCTGCGCCTGGTGCTGGCCACGCTGCCCGCGTCGACCGCGCTGCAGCGCATGGGCGGCCTGGCCGAGCACGTCGCCAAGACCACCCGGCTGCGTGCGCCCGAGTCCGCGGTGGCCGACAAGGTGCGGCACACGATGACCGAGATCGGTGCTGCCGCGACGTCCATCGCCGGCACGCTGACCGTGGCCATCCAGCAACGCGACCCCGATCTCGCCGCCGAGGTCACGGCCTCGGACGAGGGCATGGACGCCCTGCACCGCCAGCTGTTCACGCAACTGCTGGCCCCCGACTGGCCGCACGGCGTGCCGGCCGCGGTCGACGCCGCACTGCTGGGCCGCTACTACGAGCGTTTCTGCGACCAGGCCGTCAGCGTGGCCCGGCGCATCCGCTACGTCATCACCGGCTCGGGCGAGCACCGGTAGAACGCCAGGAGCGTCGGCGGCGCAGCGAGGAGCAGGAGTGCCGACTGTGGGTACCAATCCGTGGTGACCGCCGCACAACCCGACAAGCCCAGCGCCGCCGCGCTGGTCGCCGCGCTCTACGACGACCCCGCACAGTGCGCCCAGGTGGCCAAGCTGCGCTACGTCAGCCCCGACGAGCCGGGCATGACCCGTGTCCGCAAGGGCAAGGGCTTCACCTACCGTGACGCCGCCGGCAACACCGTCGTCGACGTCGAGCTGCGCGATCGCCTGCGCAAGCTGGCCATCCCGCCGGCCTGGCGCAAGGTGTGGATCGCCACCTGGCCCGACGCGCACCTGCTGGCCGTCGGCGAGGACGAGAAGGGCCGCAAGCAGTACATCTACCACGAGCGCTGGCGCTCGATCCGCGACCAGCTGAACTTCTACCGGCTCATCGGCTTCGGCGAGGCGATGCCCAGGATCCGCGCCGACGTCGACGCCCAGCTGCGTCGCGACGAGATCGACACCGACCGCGTGCTCGCCGCGATGCTGCGCATCATGGACAAGGCCGGGCTGCGCGTCGGTAACGAGGTCTACGCCGAGGAGAACGACAGCTACGGGCTGAGCACCCTGACCCGCAGGCACGTGCGGGTTCGCGGCAGCGTCGTGGAGTTCAACTTCCCGGCCAAGTCCGGCAAGCAGGCCGACACCGCGATCGACGACGAGGGCGTGGCGCGGGTGATCGAACGGCTGCTGGCCAGGCGCAGCCGCCGGCTGTTCACCGTGGAAGGCGAGGTCATCGGTTCCGACGAGATCAACCATCGCCTGGCTGAACTCACCGGCGCGCACTTCACGGCCAAGGACTTCCGCACGTGGAAGGGCTCGTCGATCGCCTTCGCCTACCTGCGCAAGCACCTCGACGGGCGCGCGTCGCCCGAGAACACCGTGCTTGCCGCCATCGACGCCGCGGCCGAGCTGCTGAACAACACCCGCACCGTCTGCCGCTCGCACTACGTGCACCCCGACGTCGTCGACGGCTACACCTCCGGACAGCTCGCCGACTTCGTGCGGGGCAAGCACGTGCGTCGCAGCAAGTGGTTGACCGTCGACGAGCGACTGTTGCTCGCATTCCTGTCCGAGACGCTCGATGTGCGCGCCGGCGAGCTTGCGGTGGCCTGACACCGGCGCCAGGCGCGATGCGATGCTGGTCAGACCCCAGGACAAGGAGTTCGCCGCATGGCCACCATCGAACACTGGATCGCCGGCAAGCCGACGGCCCTGGCCTCGACGCGCAGCGCGCCCGTCTACGACCCGGCCACCGGGCGGCAGAGCGGCGAGGTGCTGCTCGCGAGCACGGCCGACGTCGACGAGGCGGTGTCCGCGGCGACCGAGGCGTTCGTGCAGTGGTCGCAGGCGTCGCTGACCGCGCGCACCAAGGTGCTGTTCGCCTTCCGGGAGCTCGTCAACGCCAACATCGGCGAGCTGGCCGCGCACATCACCGCCGAGCACGGCAAGGTGCTCTCCGACGCCCGCGGTGAGGTGCAGCGCGGGCTCGAGGTCGTCGAGTTCGCCTGCGGCATCCCGCAGCTGCTCAAGGGCGACTACTCCGACCAGGCCTCGGCCGGTGTGGACGTGTTCTCCTTCCGCGAGCCGCTCGGCGTGATCGCCGGCATCACGCCGTTCAACTTCCCGGTCATGGTGCCGATGTGGATGCACCCCATCGCCATCGCGTGCGGCAACACCTTCGTGCTCAAGCCCAGCGAGCGCGACCCGTCCGGTTCGCAGCTGATCGCGCGCCTGTGGCAGGAGGCCGGCCTGCCCGACGGCGTGTTCAACGTCGTCAACGGCGACG
>CAZZZE010000259.1:3011-4387 GCA_964658365.1 uncultured Jatrophihabitantaceae bacterium | reverse complement strand
AGCTCGCGGTGGTGGGCGACGCCGACCAGTCGATCTACGCCTTCCGCGGCGCGTCGATCCGCAACATCCTCGAGTTCGAGCGCGACTACCCCGACGCGACCACGATCCTGCTCGAGCAGAACTACCGCTCCACGCAGACGATCCTCACCGCAGCCAACGCGGTCATCGCGCGCAACCCCGACCGTCGCCCGAAGAACCTCTGGTCCGACGCGGGCGCAGGCGAGAAGGTCGCCGGTTACGTCGCCGAGAACGAGCACGACGAGGCCGCCTGGGTCGCGCAGCAGATCGACAAGCTCGCTGACGAGGGTGTTGCGAAGGCGTCCGACGTCGCGGTGTTCTACCGCACCAACGCCCAGTCCCGCGTGTTCGAGGAGGTGTTCATCCGCGTCGGCCTGCCCTACAAGGTCGTCGGCGGCGTGCGCTTCTACGAGCGCAAGGAGATCCGCGATGCGCTCGCCTACCTGCGGGTGCTCGCCAACCCCGACGACGTCGTGTCGCTGCGGCGCATCCTCAACACCCCGCGGCGCGGCATCGGCGATCGCGCCGAGGCGTGCGTCGAGGTCTTCGCCCAGCAGGAGCGCATCTCGTTCGGCGCGGCGCTCGAGCGGGCCGACGTCGTGCCCGGCCTCGCACCGCGCTCGCTGTCGGCGATCCAGGGCTTCACGTCGCTGATGACCGAATTGCGCGCGGTGGTCGCCGGCCCCGACGGCGTACCGGGCGCGGTCATCGAGGCCGTCCTCGACCGCACCGGCTACCTGCGCGAGCTCGAGGCCAGTCGCGACCCGCAGGACGAGTCGCGCGTCGACAACCTGCGCGAGCTCGTCAACGTCGCCCGGGAGTTCGAGGAACAGCGCGCCGCGATCGACGAGCAGCCCACCCTCGACGCGTTCCTCGAGCAGGTGTCGCTGGTGGCCGACGCCGACTCGATCCCCGACGCCGAGGGCGGCGTGGTCACGCTGATGACGCTGCACACGGCGAAGGGCCTCGAGTTCCCCGTCGTGTTCCTCACCGGCATGGAGGACGGCGTCTTCCCGCACATGCGCTCGCTCGGCGACCCGAACGAGATGGCCGAGGAACGTCGACTGGCCTACGTCGGCATCACCCGCGCGCGCGAGCGGCTGCACCTGTCCCGGGCCCTGTCGCGCTCGGCGTGGGGAGCGCCGTCGTGGAACCCGCCGTCACGCTTCCTCGACGAGGTGCCGCCCGAGCTCGTCGAATGGACCGGCGAGGTCGACCGCGCGCCGTTCGTCGGCACCGGCTCGGCGGGCTACTCCGACGACGGGCCCACCCGGTACAGCGATCACGGCTACCGCTCGACCGGCGGCCGCCGAACGTCCAGCGCGCAGCAGCATCGCCGTGATGGGCAGCGTCGCGTG
>CAZZZE010000259.1:0-3001 GCA_964658365.1 uncultured Jatrophihabitantaceae bacterium | reverse complement strand
CGGCTACCGCTCCACCGGTGGCCGCCGGTCCTCCAGCGCGCAGCAGCAACTGGCCGCGTCGGGCAAGCTGCGCGGCGGCCTCGGCAACCGTGCGATCCCGTCGCTCGCGGCCGGCGACCGCGTCACCCACGACGCCTGGGGGATGGGCACCGTCGTCGACACCCGCGGTTCCGGCGAGGGCTCGCAGGCGCAGATCGACTTCGGCGGCAGCACGGGCGTCAAATGGCTGATGCTGCGCTACGCACCGGTCCAGAAGCTGTGAGGGGAGGGGGATGAGCAAGCGCAAGCGGTCCCCGCAGAACCGGCCGGCGCGCAAGCCCAAGCAGCGCCGGGGTCGCCGGCCGCCCGACCGTCGACAGGCCCCGAGCCTGCTCGATGAGGTCAGCACCCGGCTCGACGACCCGTCTCCGCTGGGCTTGCTGTCCTACGTCAGCGGGTTGCTCAACGCCGTCGACCCACGCAACCGCAATCCCTTCGACCGCGGTGATCCCGAGTTCGCGGTCGACGAGCTGGTGGCGTCGTTCCTCGACATGCCGTCACGGGAGACCTCCGCCCTGCTCGCCGTCATCGCGGCGTTCACCGACGACGACCTGCTCCGGGCGCGGATCCGGCGGGAACTCACCAGCCGCCGCGACGAGCTGCCGGCCTGGCTGGCGCAGCTGCCCGCAGCCGTGCCGGTGTCGCCGCTGCAGGTCACGGAGACGCTGGGCAGCGGTGAGAACGTGCTGGTCGGCACGACGTTCGCGGACGGCGCGGCGCTCACCGCGGCCGTCTTCGTCGATCACAACCTGGGCAGCGTCGTCAAGGACGCGTACCCGATCGATGGCGCCCTCGCCGAGGTTCGGGCCGTCTTCGAGTCCGCGGCCGAGCAGGACGATGTCGCGGTCGCGCCGATCGCGCCGGCCGACGCGCGGGCGCGCATCGCCGACGCCATAGCGTCCGGTGCCCGCACCTTTCCGCCCTACGAGTCCGACACCTGGCCCGCGTGCCGGCCGCTGGTGGAGTGGATGTGCGCGCAACTGCCCCCGGGCGGAACGGGCTTCGAGTACCGCGAGTGGACCGAGGCCGAGACGAAGCGCCTTGCGGACGCCTTCTTCGCCTCCGAGCACGGGGCGCGGTGGCGCCGCGATCGCGATGCCCGGGCAACGGTCCAATCGCTGATCTGGTTCGGCACCGGATACAGCACTCTCGATCCGTACCGCTGGGGCACGCCCAAGCTCGAGCTCCTCTTGCTGGACTGGATCCCGCGCAAGATCATGGACAACCCGGCTTCGTTGGCGCGCTACCCCGACGTCATCCGGGCCTTCGTCGCGTTCGGCCACGAGCACGTTGGCGTGCCCGCACGGTTCACCGTCGAGGCATGGGAAGCGATCGACGCGTTCGAGCCCGAGTACCTGGACCTCATCGCCGACGGCGACCGGCCGCAGGGCGTCGCGGCGCTGTTCGACGCGATGGGCGTCCCGATGGCCGATGACCTCGGCTACCTCGCGGACGACATCGGGCCCTTCCTCGAGGACGAGGTCGGGGGGCCCGACGCGCTGGCCGCGCTCGACGCGGTGCCGCTGCCGGACGAACCGTTCGACGGCGAGGGGCTGGGCGAGGCGGTCCGCGACCGGCTCACGCCCGTGGTTGCGCAGCTCGACGACGTGGTGGGCGAGGTGTTCGGCGTCGAGGCGCGCACGGCCTGCCGCCGGCTGGCGCGCCGGGTCGCCCTCGCCGAGCCGGCCGTCATCACCCGGGCCAAGCGGGACGAGGTCACTGCCGCCGCGCTGTGCTGGATGGTGGCCACGGCGAACGGTCTGTTCGGACCCGTGCTGGTGAAGGACGTGCTGGCCCGCTTCGGGCTGGCGTCCGGCGGCGTCTCTCAGCGGGTGGAAGCCATCCGGCGCGGCCTCGGCCTCCGGTGGGACAGCCGCGCGCTGGGCACGGCCGACCTGCTCGTCAGCTCCTACCGTCAGCGGCTGCTGGCCCTGCGCGACGAGGGCTGAAGGGGCGGCTTCCTGGCGTCGCCGCCAGGGTGAGCGCGTCGCTAGCGGCTGAACCGCGTTCACGTGAACGCGATCCCGGGCGTGTCGCGAGGTGCCAACGGCAGCCGGTCGCCGGTCGATGATTTCTGTCGGAGGTGCGTCCTAGCGTTCCCGATATGACCGCAGCCTGCGCCGAAACGCCCCGTGCCACTACGCCGGTGCTCACCCTTGTCGACCCCGAGACAGACGACGCGGACCTGTCCGTCGAGGATCTCGGCTCCCGCATCGTCGGGCTCGCCGGCCGCCTGGCCGCCGCGACTGCCAGTGGCTGCTGCTCGTCGCCGCCTTCGACGCCCGGGACGGGTGCGCACGCTTCGGGCTCGCATCGACGGCCCGCTGGCTCACGCACTGCTGCGGTCTGTCACACCGGGCTGCGGTCGAGCACGTGCGGGTAGCCCGCGCGCTCGCGAGTTTTCCCGCTCTCGCCGCTGCGATGTCGGCCGGGCGGTTGTCCTACTCGCACGTCCGCGCGATCTCGCGCCTGGCGAAGGCGGGAGAGGCACAGACCGTCAACGACCTCATCGAGGTCGCTGAGTCCGGCACGGTCGGCCAGCTCGAGACGATCGTGCGCGGGCTGCGAACGGTCGAAGACCTCGACGACGTCGACGCCGAGCCACCGCAGGAGTATGTCCGCACCGGGTGGGGAGCCAATGCGCAGTGGCAGCTCAACGCCCGCCTCGACCCCGAACGTGGCGAACTCGTGCAGCGAGCGATCGAGGCCATGTGTGGGGCCGAGAACGTCAACCGGCACGAGGCGCTCGAGCGGATCGCCGAGGTGGCGCTCGCGGTGTTGGCCGACGCTGGGCGAGCACCCACCCTGCGCGGCGACGAGCGCGCCGCAGTGGTCGTCAACCTCGACCTCGCCACCGCGCGCGCCGCCGTCCCGCGGCAGCGTCGGCCGCAGCGTGGGCGTGGTGCCACCGACCGGATGGCAGGGCAGACACTCGACGGGCCGGTTCCCGGCGACGGGCCAG
>CAZZZE010000258.1:2544-4390 GCA_964658365.1 uncultured Jatrophihabitantaceae bacterium | reverse complement strand
GGCCAGCCGGTCGTGACCGGCTGGGACGGGTATTGATCACCGCTAGGGCAGGACGTGCGAGTCGGGGAAGCCGCTCGTGTCGCCGCAGCTGCAGTCGCCCTGCTCGGCGGGCAGCCGGCCGAGCGTGGAGACCAGCAACGCCCGCAACCGCGGCAGGTTGGCCTCGAACTGCTCGAGCACCGCGGCGTGGGTGACCCCCTCCCCCGCCTCGACCCCGGCATCGAGGTCGGTGACGAGCGCGAGCGTCGTGTAGCAGAGGCCGAGTTCGCGGGCCAGCCCCGCCTCGGGCATCGCGGTCATCCCGATGATCGACCAGCCGTGCGACTGGAACTCCACCGACTCGGCGCGCGAGGAGAATCGCGGCCCGTTCACGACGACCAGCGTGCCGCCGTCGTGCACGTCCTCGTCGCCGCTGATTGCGGCCGCGTGCCCTCTCGGGCAGTAGGGGTCGGCGAAGCTGGCGTGCCCGACGCCCGTCCCGGCGTCGAAGTAGGTGTGTGGACGCCCGTGGGTCCGGTCGGCCAGCTGGTCGGGCACCACGAGCGTCCCGGTGGGCAGCGACGTGGTCAGCGACCCCACCGCCGACAGCGAGACGACCTGCCGCACGCCGAGCGAGCGCAGCGCCCAGAGGTTCGCCCGGTACGGGACGAGATGCGGGGCGAAGCGGTGATCCGCGCCGTGCCGGGGGATGAATGCCACGGGCCGGCCAGACAACATACCGTGCGTCACGGTATGTGACGGAGGTCCGTACGGCGTCTCGATGTCGTGCTGCTCCGGCTCGTCCAGCAGCGAGTAGAAGCCGGAGCCGCCAATGACGCCGATCGGTTCGGGTGCGGTCATGGCGCCTATTCTGGTCGGTGCACATCGACCCCCGGAGGCGACCCATGGACCGCAAGCACTACGAGTCCGAGCACCAGGCCTTCGGACAGGCCTTCCGCGCCTTCGCCGACAAGGTGATCGTCCCGAACTACCTCGACTGGGAGCGCGCCGGCATCATGCCGCGCGAGATCTTCCAGGAGGCCGGCAAGGACGGCTTCCTGGGCATGGCGGTGCCGGATGAGTTCGGCGGCGGCGGGGTCGACGACTTCAAGTTCAACCAGATCCTCGACGAGCAGATCGCCTACGCCGGCATCGGCGGTGCGGGCCTGGGCATCAGCCTGCACAACGACATCTGCCTGCCGTACTTCCTGGCCTACTGCACGCCCGAGCAGCAGCAGCGCTGGCTGCCGGGCATCGCGTCCGGCGAGCTGATCACCGCCGTGGCCATGACCGAGCCGGGCGCCGGCTCGGACCTGTCCGGCATCCGCACCAGCGCGAAGCGCGACGGCGAGCACTACGTCGTCAACGGCTCGAAGACCTTCATCACCAACGGCATCAACGCCGACCTGGTGATCACCGCGGTGCGCACCGGCGAGGACCGCCACAAAGGCATCTCGCTGCTCGTCATCGAGCGCGGCATGCCCGGCTTCGAGCGCGGCCGCAACCTGGACAAGCTCGGCCTGCACAGCCAAGACACCGCCGAGCTGTCGTTCGCCGACGTCCGTGTCCCGGTCGAGAACCTCATCGGCGAGCAGGGCGAGGGCTTTCGCTACCTGACCGCCAAGTTGCCGCAGGAGCGCGCGTCGATCGCCGTCGCCGGTGTCGCCGAGGCGCAGGCCGCGTTCGACGAGACCGTGCGCTACGTCAAGGAACGCAAGGCGTTCGGCACGTCGATCGGTGCCTTCCAGAACACCAAGTTCGTGCTGTCGGAGATCATCACCGAGATCGACGTCGCCCAGGCGTTCCTCGACCGCTGCGTCGAGCGACTCAATGCCGGGGAGCTCAGCGCCGCCGACGCGTCGAAGGC
>CAZZZE010000258.1:0-2444 GCA_964658365.1 uncultured Jatrophihabitantaceae bacterium | reverse complement strand
GCTGCGTCGAGCGACTCAATGCCGGGGAGCTCAGCGCCGCCGACGCGTCGAAGGCGAAGTACTGGTGCACCGAGCTGCAGGGCCGCGTCGTCGACCGTTGCCTGCAACTGCACGGCGGCTACGGCTTCATGAACGAATACCCGATCGCGCGCCGCTACGCCGACGCCCGCGTCACTCGCATCTACGGCGGCACCAGCGAGATCATGAAGACCGTCATCTCCAAGTCGATCGGGTTGTAGTTGCGCTTCGTCCTGGCCTCCGCCTCGCCGGCCCGGCTGGCCACGCTGCGCGCGGCCGGGGTCGAGCCCGAGGTGATCGTCAGCGGGGTCGACGAGTCGACGGCCCGCGGCAGGAACACGGCCGAGCTGGTTCGCGAGCTCGCCTGGTTGAAGGCCACCGCCGTGGCCAACACCCTGGACACGCCGGCGATCGTGCTCGGCTGCGACTCGCTGCTCGAGTTCGACGGACGATCGTTGGGCAAGCCGCGTGACCCCGACGATGCCCGCGCCCGGTGGCGGGAGATGCGCGGCCGCACCGGCGTGCTGCACACCGGGCATGCGTTCATCACGCCGAACGGGTCGACTCGCGACGAGGCCGCCACAACGGTGCGGTTCGCCGACATCACCGACGACGAGATCGAGCGCTACCTCGCCACCGGCGAGCCACTGGCCGTGGCCGGCGCGTTCACCCTGGACGGCCTCGGCGGGTGGTTCGTCGAGGGAGTCGACGGCGACCCGCACAACGTGGTCGGGCTGTCGCTTCCGCTGCTACGACACTGGCTGGGTCGCTTCGGCTACGACCTCTCGGACATCGGCTGGCCCGCGCCGCGCTGACCCGCGCGGGTGCGGACAACCGGCCGCGTCGACCCCGTCCCCGCCCCGACTCCCCCTCCCGGTGATCAAGAGCAGGAAACGCTGGCCATAGCGAGCATTGCGCGCTCTTGATCACCCGAGGTGGGTGCCCGCGGGGCCGTCCCCGACCCCCTCCCGGTGATTGGGAGTACCGCCGGGACACCCGCGAGCGAGGTTCAGGACGTCCAGATGCAGGTCGGGCGGTCATGACCGCGCAGCACCACCTCGCCCGCCGCGCGCCACGCCGCGCGCTCGGAAGCGTTCGCCTGGTCGATGACGTCCTGGCTGGCGAGTACGTGCTGGCGGACGTCCTTGGCGAGCTCGGTGAGCCGCGCGGCCTCGTTCACGGCGTCGCCGATGACGGTGTACTCCAGCCGGCTCTGCGTGCCGACCTGCCCCGCGACCACCGGGCCGGCCGCGACGCCCACCCCGATCTCGACCTCGGCCAGGGCGTAGATCCGGTCGCGGATGCAGCGGGCCGCCCGCAGCGCCGCCGAGGCCGGGTCGATCAGTTGCACCGGCGCGCCGAAGACGCACAGCGCCGCGTCGCCCTCGAACTTGTTCAGCAGGCCGCCGTTGGACTCGACCTCGTCGACCACCACCTCGTAGAACCGGTTGAGCAGGGCCACGAACTCGGCCGGTTCGGTCTCGCGGCTGCGCTGTGTCGAGCCGGTGATGTCGACGAATACGGCGACGACGTCGCGCACCTCTCCCGACAGCGTGACGCCGCTGCGCAGCGCTTCCTGCGCCACCGCCGAACCGACGTGCCGGCCGAACAGGTCCTTGATCCGGTCGCGCTCGCGCAGCCCGGCGACCATGTCGTTGAAGCCGCTCTGCAGCAGACCGATCTCGCCGGCGTCGTCGACGGGCGCGCGGACGTCGAGCTCGCCGGCGCCGACACGTTCGAGGGCGTCGACCAGCCCGCGCAGCGGCAGGCCGATCGCGCGCGCGGCCAGGGCCGTCGAGAGCACGCCGAGGACCAGCGCGACGACGCAGACCGAGATGCTGACACCGATGACGTGCGTCTTCCCGTCCGGCGCGGTGAAGACCAGGATCAGGCCGAGGATGGGCAGGGCGCTGGTCAGCAGCCAGATCAGCAGCAGGCGCCAGCGCACACCGAGCACCGGCGCGCTGCGCGGCGGGGCGGACTCGAGCGCGAGCCTCGCGACGGGCCCGCTCACCCGCTCGACGAGGAGGTAGGTGACGCCGGCCGAGCTGAGCCCGGCCAGCACGATGCCGCCGGTGATGGCGATGACAATGGCCGCCCGCAGGCCGACGAGGGCGGTGGTCACCGCGATGACCACCGCGCCGAGCGTCCAGAGAATCGCCGCGATCACGGCCATGTCGCGGGGCATCCGCAGGGCCCGCCGCGCGTCGCGGTCGTCGGGACGGTCGCCACGCAGCAACCAGCGCAGGGTGCGCCGCTGAACCAGCGTTGCCGCGGTGACGCCCAGGACCACGGTGCTGATCAGCAGCACCAGAGTCACGGCCAGGATGACGTGTTGCTGGTGCGCGGTCACCGTCGAGTTGATCGCCGCGATGATCACGGCCAGCACGATGACGCCGATGACGTTGGCCCCGATGGCGAGCGCC
>CAZZZE010000257.1:0-4392 GCA_964658365.1 uncultured Jatrophihabitantaceae bacterium | reverse complement strand
CCGGTCGGCGGGATGAACTGCGACGGGCCCTGGAAGGTGCCGAGCACGGCCGGCACCGTCTGCGCGCCGTCGAAGTGACCCGCCTTGCCGGGCGTTGACGACAGGCCGGTCGCGAACACGAAGTCGTTCCACGCGTTGAAGAACGCGATGATCGCCGTGGTGAAGACGCCCGGGGCAGCGAGCGGGAACACGACCTTGCGGAAGGCCTGCCAGCTGGTGGCGCCGTCGACCTGCGCCGCCTGCTCCATCTCCCACGGGATCTGCCGGAAGAACGCGGTCATCGTCCAGATCGACAGCGGCAGGGTGAGTGACAGGTAGGGGATGATCAGCCCGGGCCAGGTGTTGTAGAGCCCGATCTCGCGCCACAGGTTGAACAGCGGGGTCACGATGCTGATCGACGGAAAGAACGCCGTGAGCAGCGCCGCGTTGAGCACCAGCTTCTTGCCCGGGAAGTCCAGCCTTGCGATCCCGTAGGCGCAGAACGCCGACAGGATGACCGAGATGAACGTCGCGATCAGGCAGATGCCGATCGAGTTGATCAGCGCCGGTACGAACAGGTCGTGGGCGCCGCCGGTGAAGATGTACTTGTAACTGGCCCAGGTCCAGTGATTCGGGATGAAGCTGCGGTCATTGACCGACGACCCCGTCTTCAGCGACAGCGACAGGATCCACCCGATGGGCAGCAGGGTGTACAGGATGATGGGGACCGCGGCCACACCCATCCACACCTTCGCGCGATGCGAGACTTCGGCGCTCATGGGTCAGCCTCCCGCTACGCGTGACAGGTCGGTCTTGAAGAACTTGATGAAGATCGCGCTGATGACGACCACGCATAGGAACAGCAGGATCGAGATCGCCGACCCCAGCCCGATCTCACTGCGGGTCAAGGTCTGGTTGGCGGCCAGGATGGCCACCGACTGGGTGTTCTGCGAACCCTTGGTCATGATGTAGATGTTGTCGAAGATGCGGAACGCGTCGAGGGCGCGGAACAGCACCGCGACCATGATCGCCGCCTTCATCGACGGCAACGTGACGCGGCGCAGCCGCTCCCAGAACGTGGCGCCGTCGACCTCGGCGGCCTCCTGCAGTTCGCCGGGCACCTGGGCCAGCCCGGCCAGCAGCAGCAGCGACATGAACGGCGTGGTCTTCCAGATCTCCGAGACCATGATCGCGATCAACGCCGACCAGTGGTGGCCGAAGAAGTCGTAGTTGCGGTTGAAGCTGCCGAAGGTGATGTAGTGCAACCAGATGCTGAGGTACCCGCTGGTCGGGGCGAAGGCGTACTGGAAGCCGTAGGCCGAGACCACGGTGATGATCGAATACGGGATCAGCACGATCGTGCGCAGTGTCTTACGCGGGATGACGATCTTGTTCATGATCATGGCCAGGGCCATGCCGAGCACGAACTCGATGGCCACCGTGATCACCATGATCAGCACGCTGATCTCGACGGCCTTCCACCAGGTGGAGTCCGTCAGGATGACTTTGTAGTTCTTGAACCAGATGAACGCCCGACCGTTGGGGTCGGTGAGCCGGTAGTTGAAGAACGACAGGTAGATCGCGTTCACGATCGGGTACGCGACCACGAGCATCATGACGATGAAGGCCGGCGCGGCCAGCTTCCATCCGAGGTTGCGCTCCTGCTTGGCCCGGTCGGACAGCCCGGCCTTCTTGCGCTTCGAGGGAGCTGACTGCTCCTCCCCCGGCGGCTTGGCGAGTGTCGCCGTCATAGCAGCTTGTCCCCCTTCAGCACGGACAGGATGAAGCTCTGGGCCTTCTTCGGTGTCGAGGAATTGACGGAGTTCGGCGGGCTGAACGACTCCTGCAGTGCGGTGGACAGGTCGCCGTAGTACTGCGTCTGCGGCCGCGGGGCGGCCCGCTCGAGCGAGGCCCGGATTGTGTCGGCCATCGGGTAGGCCTTGCGGATCGACGCGTCGCTGTAGACCTTGGTGTTGGCCGCCGGGTTACCGGAGCTGTTGAAGTACTCGAGCTGGTGCTTCTCGTTGCGGATGCACTCGATCGCCTTGAAGACCAGCGCCTTGTGCGAGCTGTAGGCACCGGCGCCGATCTCGATCCCGCCGAACGGCGGCTTGGACTGCTTGCCGGCCACGGACTGCGGGTAGTAGGTCCAGCCGACGTCGCTGTCGCGGAACTTCACGCCGTCGGCCTTCATGGCCGCCCACACGTACGGCCAGATGGTCATGAAGCCGCTGGTGCTGTTGTTCTCGAAGACGGCCAGCGACTGGGCCTCCTCGCTCGTCGAGAGCGACGGACCGCCGATGCCCTTCTTCGCCACCTGGCTGATGATGCTGGCCGCGTCCCGGCCGGCCGAGGTGTTCAAGCCGAGCTTGAGATCCTTGGCGATGGCACCGGGGTTCTCGACGATCTTGCCGCCGGCGCCCGCGACCAGGGCGTTGATCCACACCGTGTAGCCCTCGTACAGGTCGGCCTGCACACCGATCGTCTTCTTGGTCTTCACCGCGGCGTCGATGAGCTGCTGCCAGGTGACCGGCTTGGTCATGTCCAGTCCGGCCGCTTTGGCGACCGACTTGCGGTACCAGAGTAGCTGCGTGTTGGCCCAGAACGGCGCGGCGACCAGCTTGCCCTTCCACGTGGACGCGGTGACCGCCGGCGCAACGATGTCCTTCGTGAAGTCGTCCTTGTAGGACGCCGGGACATCGGCCAGGAAGCCGGCTTCGGCGAACTCGGCGACGAACACCGGGTCGAGGCTCATCATGTCGATCGAGGAGTCCTTCGCCGCCAGGCGGGTGACGAGCTGCTGACGCTGCTGGCTGGCGTCGTTCGGCAGGATGTGGGTGCTGATCTTGAAGGCACCGCCCGAGGCCGCCGAGCACTCCTTGGCCAGGGTGGCCTGGGCACCGTTGTCGGGGTTGATGTACCAGTTCAAGGTGGGTGTGCCGCCCGAACTGCTGCACGCACTCACCGTCCCGAGGACGACTGCCGCGCTCACCCCGATCCGCGCCACGTTGCGCGTCCATACCCTCATGCGAGCTCCCCTCAAGTCGGCCGGTCCGCCGCGTGTCGCGGGTTGACCGACCGGCGTTTGTGCTGTTGTGCCCCGGTTCACACTCAGCTGAACGTAACCTTGCGCAGCGGTGCACAGCAAGCGTTTCCGTTGATCGCTATCCGCCCGTGTCCCACCGGCCGGACATGCAGGGACCCGGCACGCGATGTTCCGCGTGCCGGGTCCCGGTAGATCACTCGCAGGTGGTAGAAGCGGTGCTCGTTCAGTCCTGGCCGGGCGTGGTCTTGGCGATCTGCATGAGGAACTCGATGTTGGTGCGAGTCTTGCGCAACCGGTCGAGCACCAGCTCGATCGCCTGCTGCGATTCCAGCGCGTGCAGCACTCTGCGCAGCTTGATCGTCACGGCCAGCTCGTCCGGCGAGAGCAGGATCTCCTCCTTGCGCGTGGAGGACTGGTCGACGTCGATGGCTGGGAAGATCCGCTTGTCGGCGATCTTGCGGTCGAGCTTGAGCTCCGCGTTGCCCGTGCCCTTGTACTCCTCGAAGAAGACGGTGTCGCCGGCCGAACCGGTCTCGACGAGCGCGGTGGCGATGATGGTCAGCGAGCCGCCGTTCTCGATGTTGCGCGCGGCACCGAGGAAGCGCTTGGGTTGGTACAGCGCAGTGGAGTCGACGCCGCCGGACAGGATGCGCCCGCTGGCCGGTGCGCCCAGGTTGTAGGCGCGCCCCAGGCGGGTGATCGAGTCCAGCAGGACGACGACGTCGTGGCCCATCTCGACGAGCCGCTTGGCCCGCTCGATGGACAGCTCGGCGACGGTGATGTGGTCCTGCGGGCGCCGGTCGAAGGTCGAGGCGATGACCTCGCCCTTCACCGAGCGCTGCATGTCGGTGACCTCCTCGGGGCGCTCGTCGACGAGCACCACCATGAGGTGCGCCTCGGGGTTGTTGGTGGCGATCGCGTTGGCGATGGCCTGCAGCACCATCGTCTTGCCGGCCTTGGGCGGCGAGACGATCAGGGCGCGCTGGCCCTTGCCGATCGGCATGACCAGGTCGATCACCCGCGTGGTCAGGATGTGCGACTCGGTCTCGAGGCGCAGGCGCTCCTGCGGGTAGAGCGGGGTGAGCTTGGTGAACTCGACCCGGTTGCGGGAGTCTTCCGGGTCCCGGCCGTTCACGGTGTCCAGGCGCACCAGCGGGTTGTACTTCTCGCGGCGTTCACCGTCGCGCATCTGCCGGATCGCGCCGGTCACCGCGTCGCCGCGGCGCAGCCCCCACTTGCGCACGTAGGAGTTCGCGACATACACGTCGTCCGGGCTGGCGAAGTAGCCCTCGGTGCGCACGAACCACATGTTCTTGTCCTCGACCGCGTCGAGGATTCCGCCGACCGGGATCAGGACGTCGTCGTCG
>CAZZZE010000256.1:0-4401 GCA_964658365.1 uncultured Jatrophihabitantaceae bacterium | reverse complement strand
TAGCTGATGGCGCCGAGCCGACTGCCCCGCAAAGTGCGATCCGCCATGGTGGGCAACTCCCTCGGACGAGATGTAAGCCCCGGTGATTCTGGGCTCCGTAGCGGGTCCAACGAACCTGCTGGGAAAAGGATTCCCTTATGCTGGCGGAGGTAACGATGTCAAGCCTGCGCCCCTCAGTGAGTTGCCAGGTTCGCCAGGTGACCGGGCTCGTCAGACATCGAGGCTGAGCTGTCCCCGCATGCTCGTCGTGCCGAGATCACCGCGCCGGTGGTGCATGCGGCACAGCACCTGGTAGTGCACTGCGGGCTCGTCAGTGACCTCGTGGTCGGCGGTGCCGGTGGCGGTGTCGGCGACGACCACCGTGTCGCCGGCCCGTACCACCCGGCCGTCGACGACTCGGGCGTTGAGCCGCCCGGGTCGCCCGCACCAGCACAGCACCTCGACGTGGACGGGCGCGATCTCGTCGGCGAGCTCGACCAGGCGCTGCGCACCGGGTAGCAGCAGGGTGCGGAAGTCGGTGGCCAGCCCGAAGCAATAGACGTCGACGTGCCAGTCGTCGACGAGCTCGGCCAGCTGATCGACGTGCGCCGGGGTGAGGAAGCCCGCCTCGTCGACGATGAGGTAGTCGACGTGCTGCCCCGCCGACCACCGTCCGCGCACGAGGCCGCGCAGATCGGTGTCGTCCTCGATCTCGATGGCGTCACGGGCCAGCCCGACCCGGGTCGTTATCCGGGCGCCGCCCGAGCGGTCGTGGCGCACGAGGCGCAGCCCGCGTCGACCCTGACGTGCCTGGTTGTGGTCGATCTGCAGGGCGAGCGTCGACTTGCCGCAGTCCATCGGCCCGTAGAAGAACTTCAGCTGCGCCGGCATCGGGGTGGCGCGGCGATTGCCGGCGGCGGGCACGGACGACAACGCCCCCAGACCGGTGCCTCGGGGCTCGACCACGCGGCGAGGTTACCGGGTGAGCGGTGGTGTCGTTCAGTGCCACCGGCCGCGTTCGCGCAGCACGTCGCGCAGGACGTCGGCGCGGTCGGTCATCACGCCGTCGACGCCGAGGTCGAGCAGCCGGTGCATCTCGGCGCGGTCGTTGACGGTCCAGACGTGGACCCGGACGCCCAGCCGGTGGGCCGCCGCGAGGTATCCGGCGTCGACCAGCGGCACCAGTCCGATGCGCGGCGGCACCTGCGCGCATCGACCGCGTAGCCCGGCGGCGAGGGGGCCCCGGGCCAGCCGCAGGCTCAGCGCCTCGTGCGGCGCCAGCCCGGTGACCAGGTCCGGCCCGAGCAGGCGTCGCATCGCGCTGACCCGGCGCGCCGAGAACGCGCCGACGCACACGCGAGGCAGCGCCCCGGTTGCTCGGACGGCGTCCGCCGCCGGCGCGATCCCGCTCTCGGACTTCACGTCGAGGTTGACGCACACGTCCGGCCAGGCAGCCAGGACGTCGGTCAGCAGCGGGATCGGCTCGATGCCCCCGATCCGGGCTCGGCGCACCTGCGCCCACGGGAGGCGGTCGATGCGCCCGCGGCTGTCGGTGACCCGGTCGAGCGTCGCGTCGTGGAAGGCCACGGCGACGCCGTCGGCCGTGACCCGGACGTCGGTCTCGAGGTAGCGGTAGCCCAGGTCGACGGCGGCCTGGAACGCCGCCAGCGAGTTCTCGCCGCCGTGCGGCGCGAACCCCCGGTGCGCGAAGGCGACCGGCGCTGGGGCGTCGAGGAACCCGACGGGGGAGCGGCTCAGCGGAGGATTTCTGGCTCAGCGCGGGTGCAGGCTGATCGGCAGGCCGTCCTTCGGTCGAGGCAGCGACGACCAGTCCAGCGGCATCTCGTAACCCTCCGGGACCGAGAAGCGGTACCTGCGCAGCAACTGGTGCATGGTCGCTGTGATCTCCATGCCCCCGAAGTACATGCCGATGCACTTGTGCACGCCGTTGCCGAACGGCATGAACGCATGCCGATGGACCTTGTCCTCGCGACGGTCCGCGGCGAAGCGGCCCGGGTCGAAGCGTTCGGGATCGGGCCACCACTCCTCGAAATGGTGCACGCCCCACAGGTTGGCCGCCACGTAGGTGCCGGCCGGCACCCGGTAGCCCAGCAGTGCGGTCTCGGCCGAGGTCTTGCGCATGACGCCCGGGACGGGCACGACGAGCCGCAGCGACTCCTTCATCACGAGGTCGAGCGCCACGAGCCGGTCGAGGTCGTCGTAGGCCACCGCCTCGGTGCCCAGGGCCAACGACTCCTCGTGGCAGCGGTCCTGCCACTCCGGGTTCTTGGCGAGGTAGTAGGCCATCGAGGTCATGGTGATGGTCGACGTGTCGTGCGCGGCCATCAGCAGGAAGATCATGTGATTGACGATGTCGGCGTCGGTGAAGCTGTCGTCCTCGACCTGAGCGTGGCACAAGGCGCCGAACAGGTCGGCGCCGTCGCCGGCGCGCTTCTCGGCGATGCGCGGGCGCAGGTAGTCCTCGAGCAGGGCGCGCCCGTGCAGCCCCTTCGACCACCGCAGCCCCGGCACCGGCGCCCGGACGAACGCGGTACCGGCGCGGACGGTGTCGACGAATGCGGTGTTGAGCCGGTCGGCCTCGTCGCCGGTCTGCGCGCCCATGAAGGTCTTGGTGGCGACGTCGAGGGTGAGCTGCTTGATCGTCGGGTAGAAGGCCAGCATCCCGGCGTCGGGCCAGCCGCCCACCCCAGCGGCGATGGTGTCGTTCATCGGATCGAGGTAACCGGCCAGGCGTTGGGAGGTGAACGCCTCCTGCATGATGCGCCGGTGCGAGTGGTGCTCGGCGCCGTCGAGCAGCATCAGCCCGCGGCGGAAGAACGGCCCGATCACCAGGCCCCAGCCGGGGCCGCTGTCGAAGACCCGGTCGCGATTGGTGAGCACCTCGCCGACCGCGTCGGGCCCCTGCGCCGAGATCCAGGTCTTGCCCAGCGCCTTCATCCAAGACACCGGGCCGTACCTGTCGAAACGGGCGCGACTGGTCGCCAGCCGCCCGCTCACGAAGTCCCACGAGTGGTGGACGAACGGCAGCCCGGCGTCGCCGGGCAGCTCACGCAGGTCGGCGCGAGCGTGGTCGGTCGTTGTCATGGCCCCTCCTTGCCGTCCGATGGGTTCCGACCCTAGTGTGATAACGATCGTTGTCAACATCGATGAGTGTCTGGAGCCGCGCGATGGCCTCGAGTCGTCCGTACCGCGGGGTATCCGCCGACGAGCGCCGCGACCAGCGACGCGGGCTGCTGCTCGAGACCGCCCTGGACTGCCTGCACGACGAGGGCCTGGCTGGGGTCAGCGTGCGGTCGGTGTGTGCGCGGGCCCGGCTGACCCCGCGGTACTTCTACGAGAGCTTCGCCGACCTGGACGCCCTGCTGTCGGCGGCGGTGTCGGCGGTGACCGACGAGGTCGCGGAACGCGCCGTGGCGGCGGCCCGCCGTGCGCCGGCGACCCCGGAGGCCCAGGTGCGGGCGGCCATCGGGGCCGGCTACGGGGTGGTGGCTGCCGACCCGCGCAAGGCGAGCGCGATGCTCGTGGCCGGGTCGGGCCACGGTGCGCTGCGCGAGCACCGGCACACGCTGGTCACCGGCTTCGCCGACCTGATCATCGACAGCATCTCGGTGCTGAGCTCGCTGGGGCTGGCCGAGCGGCGGCGCGCGCGGGCCACCGCCCTGTTCGTCATGGGCGGGTCGGCCGACGTCATCGAAGCTGTCCTCTCGGGCCGGTTGCGGATGTCGCGGGCCACGGTGGTCGACGAGCTCACCGCGCTGTGGCTCGGAGCCCTGGCGTCCGTGACCGCGACCCCGACGTCGGGCCCTGGCTCGCGAACCGGGTCAGCAGCCCAGGGCTGACCGCGTCGGCCAGGGCCACGCCCACCGCGGTGTCGACATCGACGACCTGGTAGCCCTGCCGGCCCGCCGCCGTCGTCGCGGTGAGGGTGCTCAGGCCCAGCCGGCGCTGGAACAGTGTCGTGCGCAGCGTCCAACCGATGACCGCGTCGTCGGCCAGCACCACCCGGCGGCGGATCAGCGAACCGGAGCGCGTGACGAGCGCGCCGTCGACGTGCGCGTGCCCGAGTGCCGCGGCGCGATCCGCCGCGAGCGGGACGCTCGCGACGAGCAGCACCACCGCGGCGGGAACCGCCCACACCGTGCCGCCGGTCAGCCACCCCACTACGCCCGCCGCCAGCAGCAGCACGCCGCAGAGCACCGCGCGGAAGTAACGCCGACGCCGCGCCGCAGGGCCGTGCGGGCGCAGGTCGGCGGTGACCGCGGCGCTGTCGTCGAGGACGTGCCCCGCCACCGCACGGGCCCGCGTCACAGGAGCCGGCGGCAGCAGCACCTCGCCGCCCTTCTCGGCGCCCCGGCCGACCCGCAGGCCGGTGGCGATGCTCATCGTGCGAGCCCCGCCGAC
>CAZZZE010000255.1:0-4419 GCA_964658365.1 uncultured Jatrophihabitantaceae bacterium | reverse complement strand
TCCGGCTGCCCTCGGCCATGGACAACCGGCCGCTGAAGTTCGAGGAGTTCGTGGAACGGGTGGGGCAGACGGTCTACCTGTCCGCGACCCCGGGCGACTACGAGCTGAACCTGACGCAGGGCGAGTTCGTCGAGCAGGTCATCCGGCCCACCGGCCTCGTCGACCCGGAGATCATCGTCAAGCCGACCAAGGGCCAGATCGACGACCTCGTGCACGAGATCCGGCTGCGCGCCGAGCGCAACGAGCGCATCCTGGTCACCACGCTGACCAAGAAGATGGCCGAGGACCTCACCGACTACCTGCTCGAGCTCGGTATCCGGGTGCGCTACCTGCACTCCGAGGTCGACACGCTGCGCCGGGTCGAGCTGCTGCGCGAGCTGCGGATGGGCGAGTACGACGTCCTCATCGGTATCAACCTGCTGCGTGAGGGCCTCGACCTGCCCGAGGTGTCGTTGGTGGCGATCCTCGATGCCGACAAGGAGGGCTTCCTGCGGTCCGGGAAGTCGCTCATCCAGACCATCGGCCGGGCCGCGCGCAATGTGTCGGGCCAGGTGCACATGTACGCCGACACGATCACGCCGTCGATGGCGCAGGCGATCGAGGAGACCTCACGCCGGCGCGAGAAGCAGGTCGCCTACAACCTCGAGCACGGCATCGACCCGACCCCGCTGCGCAAGCGCATCGGCGACATCACCGACCTGCTCGCACGTGAGGCGGCCGACACCGAGGAACTGCTCAACGGCGTGGTGCCGGTGGGTGGTTCGGGCCGGTCCCAGTCCCGTGGCAAGTCGCCGTCGCCGGGCCGGGGTGGGCGCGGCGCCTCCGGCAAGGGTGTGTCGACGGGCGTCATCGGCGTCGGGGCGCACGCCCAGGGCGGGCTCGACGTCGCGCAGCTGCCGCGGGCCGATCTGGCCGACCTCATCCAGCAGCTCAACGAGCAGATGCTCGGCGCGGCCCGCGAGCTGCAGTTCGAGGTCGCCGCCCGGTTGCGCGACGAGATCAACGAGCTGAAGAAAGAGCTCCGCGGCATGGACGCCGCCGGCGTGGGGCGCTGACCGGGCACTGAACGTTACCGCCGCTCACTCTTTGTGATTATGGCGAGCCGCATGCTCGCACGAGATGCTGCGCACGATGATGACGCTGCGTGGCTGAATGGTAACCGTCTGTGAGATTACTGCAGAAAGTCACTCTTGAGCACGGAAAGTGACGAGTCAAAGCTGACTACGCAGGGGCATCACTCGGTCACTCTGCGTACCGTGCGCTGCCCCTGTCACCCAGACTTCGGGCCCCCGTTGCTGCACTCAGGAAGCATTCGAATAGCGGTCACCGTACGTGACGGCGTCGCTCTCGGCTCTCAGCTACGCAGAGTGATCATTACGCTGCGTGACCACACGTGTGATTGCGGGTTGGGCGGCACGACGGAACGCCGGCCGGCGCCGGTCGTGCGAGGATCGGCGGCCACGGCTGCACGCACCGGATCGAGACGCACTGGAGGTCGGCATGGCGCAGGCGGGAACGGTTCGCGGCAAGATCGTGGCGATCACCGGGGGCGCGCGGGGGATCGGCTACGCCACCGCTCAGCGCCTGATCGCCGACGGCGCGCAGGTCGCCATCGGCGATGTCGACGACGAGCGTCTCAAGGAGGCCGTCGGCGAACTGGGCATCACCGCGTACGCCCACCTCGACGTCACCGACCCGGGCTCGTTCGAACGGTTCCTCGACCACGTCGAGGACGTCCTGGGGCCCGTCGACGTCCTGATCAACAACGCCGGCATCATGCCGTTGGGCGCTACGGCCGACGAGGCGGACGCCGTCAGCCGCCGCATCGTCGAGATCAACCTGCTGGGCGTCATCACCGGCACCAAGCAGGCGTTGAACCGCATGCTGCCGCGGCGCAGCGGGCACGTCATCAACGTCTCGTCGCTCGCCGGCGAGAGTTACGTGCCGGGTGGGGCGACGTACTGCGCGACCAAGCACGCGGTGAAGGCCTACACCGAGACGGCTCGCCGCGAGTACCGCGGTTCCGGCGTCTCGATCTCGCAGGTCATGCCGTTCTTCACCAACACCGAGCTGGTCGCCGGGACCGCCGGCACGAAGGGCATGCGCAACGCCGAGCCCAGCGAGGTCGCCGCCGCGATCGCCGGCCTGATCGTGCGGCCACGCCCGCGGGTGCGGGTCACCAAGCTGGCCGGCGCCATCACCATGTCGCAGGCCCTCCTGCCGCAGCGGATCACCGAGTTGCTCGGCCGCGCACTGGGCGCGGAGAGCGCCTTCACCGACGGCGTCGACCCGATCGCTCGGCAGGCCTACGAGGACCGCGCCCGCTCGCTCTGACCGGCTCGATCGGGCACTGCACCGCCGATCCGTCGCGTCAGCGTGTCGGCGGTCCGCAGCGTCACCACGGCCAGCCGCTCGCGGGTGGCGGCGGACGTGCTGATCGATGGGAAGGTCACCGCCACGCTGGCCACCGGGTGCCCCGAGTGGTCGAAGACCGCCGAGGCCACCGACGCCCAGCCGGCGCTGACCTCGCCGTCCTCCACCGAGTACCCGCGGCGGCGCACGTCGGCGAGCATCGTGCGCAGCGCGGTCGGCGAGCGCGGCCCCACCGGCGTGCGCAGCACGAGCGCGGCCGCGTCGGGGAACAGCGCGCGGATCTGCGCGGCGGGGAGGGCGGCCAGCAGGGCCCGCCCGCTGGCCGTCAGCTGGGCCGGCAGCCGTACGCCGACATCGGTGACCAGCGGCGGCCGTCCTGGCGCGCGTTCCTCGATGACGTACACGACCTCGCGCCCGTGCTGCACGGCCAGGTGCGCGGTGTGCCCGGTGCGGTCGACGAGCTCGGCCAGCGGCACCCGGGCCAGTCGTTGCAGCGGGGCCTGGCGGGTGTAGCCGGTACCCAATTCGTAGGCGGCGATGCCCAGCGCGTAGCGACGGTCCTCGGGCAGGTGGGTGACGAAGCCGGAGTCCACCAGCGTCGAGAGCAGGTGGTAGACGGTCGAGCGGGGCAGGCCGAGCTCGCGGACGAGGACCGCGGCCGGCACCGGGCCGGCCTGCGCGCTGAGCAGGCGCAGGATGGCGAGGGTCTGCGCCGCGGCGGGGACGGTGGCCATGGGTGCACCGTACGTCTGGAATCCCAGACTGCGAAGTCGTGCCCGGGCCGCCACTCCTCGCCTCGACGGTGTGCAATCGAGGGACCACGCGACCGACGAGGAGATGCAGTCATGGACGGAGCCCGTCCGGTTCGTGCCGCTCGAGGCACGACCCGCACCGCGAGGAGCTGGCAGACCGAGGCACCGCTGCGCATGCTCATGAACAACCTCGACCCCGAGGTCGCCGAGCGTCCCGACGACCTCGTCGTCTACGGCGGCACCGGTCGGGCCGCCCGCAGCTGGGCGGCCTACGACGCGCTGGTGCGCACGCTCACCACCCTCGAGCAGGACGAGACGATGCTGGTGCAGTCGGGCAAGCCCGTCGGTGTCATGCGCACCCACGAGTGGGCGCCGCGGGTGCTGATCGCCAACTCCAACCTCGTCCCCGACTGGGCGAACTGGGACGAGTTCCGCCGCCTCGAGCACCTGGGCCTGACCATGTACGGCCAGATGACGGCCGGCTCGTGGATCTACATCGGCACCCAGGGGATCCTGCAGGGCACCTACGAGACGTTCGCCGCGGTGGCCGAGAAGCGCTTCGGCGGCACGCTGGCCGGCACGATCACGCTCACCGCCGGGCTCGGCGGCATGGGCGGCGCGCAGCCGCTCGCCGTGACGATGAACGGTGGCGTCGCGATCTGCATCGAGTGCGACCCATCGCGCATCCAGCGGCGCATCGAGCACGGCTACCTGGATGTCCAGGCGTCGAGTCTTGCCGACGCCCTGCGGCTGGCCGAGGAGGCCAAGGCCGCCCGTCGCCCGCTGTCCATCGGCCTGCTCGGCAACGCCGCCAGCCTGGTGCCGCGGTTCGTCGCCAACGACGCACCGATCGACATCGTCACCGACCAGACCTCGGCGCACGACCCGCTGAGCTACTTGCCCATCGGCGTTGAGTTCGAGGACTGGCACGACTACGCCGCCCGCAAGCCCGAGGAGTTCACCGGCCGCGCGCAGGCCTCGATGGCGCGGCACGTCGAGGCGATGGTGAAGTTCCAGGACTTGGGCGCCGAGGTCTTCGACTACGGCAACTCGATCCGCGGCGAGGCCCGGACGGCCGGCCTGACCCGGGCGTTCGACTTCCCGGGGTTCGTCCCGGCTTACATCCGCCCGCTGTTCTGCGAGGGCAAGGGCCCGTTCCGCTGGGCCGCGCTGTCCGGCGACCCGCAGGACATCGCCCGCACCGATCAGGCGGTGCTGGAGCTGTTCCCCGAGAACGAGTCGCTTGCCCGCTGGATCAAGCTCGCCCAGGACAAGGTGCACTTCCAGGGCCTGC
>CAZZZE010000254.1:0-4431 GCA_964658365.1 uncultured Jatrophihabitantaceae bacterium | reverse complement strand
AGTCCTTCAAGGCCTTCGCCGAGCGCGACCCCGCCGCCCTGCCGTGGGGCGATCTCGACGCCGACGTGGTCATCGAGTCGACCGGCATCTTCACCGACGCCCACCTCGAGGCCCACCCCGAGCAGCACCGTCCGGCGCACGCTGCCGCTCGCCGGCGCTACGGGCGACACCGGTCAGGCGATCACCGTCGTGGCGTCGTCGCACGCCAGCACGACGGCCGAACTGCAGGCCTGGACGAAGGTGCCGGGCGGGTGGCGCAAGCACGGACCGTCGATCACGGCCCACCTCGGCTCGGGCGGAGTCGGCACCGCCAGCGAGGGCTCGACCCGGACGCCGGCCGGCAGCTTCACGCTCACCCAGGCCTTCGGCCACGACACCGACCCGGGTACCCGGTTGCCCTACGTGCACACGACGCCGGCGGACTGGTGGATCAGCCAGAGCTCGTCGCCGCTGTACAACACCCGGCAGCGGTGCGCGTCGCGTTGCGCGTTCACCCGCGGCGACCCGAACGAGCACCTGTATTACGAGACGCCGTATTACGACTACGCCGTGGTGATCGACTACAACACGGCCGACGCACCGGGCGGCGTGCGTCCCGGTAAGGGCAGCGCGTTCTTCCTGCACGTCACCGACGGCGGTCCGACGGCCGGTTGCGTGTCGATCCCGAAGCAACAGCTGGTGTCGATCCTGCGCTGGCTGCGCCCCGGCGCGCACCCGCGCATCCTGATCGGCGTGAGCTGACCGGCGCCCGGTCCGGCAGGTTACGCCGGATTTACGGCGGGGACGCATCGACGAAACGCGGCCCCCGTTAGCTGAGCACCGACCCGCACCAGTGCGGGGCGCGTCTAGGGTTCCGTCGCTTGCGAGCGGGTCTGGTCCGAGAGATGCAGGCGAGGCACCGCACCGCAGCGGGTCGCGTTCCACGGCGGGAGAAAAGCCCGGGAGGCCAATTCGGCCCGGGCTGTGGCAGCGGTACCGGGCATTGAACGCACCGGAGGCCCTGCATGACCGCAGTCGACACCGCGTCGCCAACACCCGTCGCCGACTCCGACGACCTCGCCGATTTCGGCTACGAGCAGAAGTTGCACCGCAGCATCGGCAGCTACGGGTCTTTCGCCGCCGGCTTCTCGTTCGTCTCGATACTCACGACCGTCTTCCAGCTCTTCAGCTTCGGCTTCGGCTTCGGCGGCCCGTCGTTCTTCTGGACGTGGCCCATCGTGTTCGTGGGCCAGATCCTCGTCGCCCTGTGCTTCTCCGAACTCGCCGCGCGGTACCCGATCTCCGGTTGCATCTACCAGTGGTCGACGCGCATGGGCGGAGCCGTCTGGGGCTGGACCGCCGGCTGGCTGATGCTGGTCGCGCAGATCGTCACTGTGGCCGCCGCCGCGATCGCGCTGGAGATCGTGCTGCCGGCCATCTGGTCCGGGTTCTCGATCGTGTCGAACCCGACGGAGAACGCGGTCGTGCTCGGCAGCCTGCTGCTGGTGATCACGACCACCATCACCGCGGTCGGTGTGCGCGTCATGTCGCTGATCAACAGCATCGGGGTCACGTGTGAGCTGGTGGGCGTGGCGCTGCTGTGCATCGCGCTGTTCTCGCACGCCAAGCGTGGCCCGGGCATCGTGCTGCACACCGGGCACGGCGTCGGGCACGGCCCGGCGTACCTGTGGTCATTCATCATCTCCGGCCTCATGGCGGCGTACGTCATGGTCGGGTTCGACAGCGCGGGCGAGCTGTCCGAGGAGACGAAGCAGCCACGCAAGACCGCGCCGCGCACCATCCTTCGCGCGGTCGTCGTGTCCGGCGTCGGCGGCGCGCTCATGCTGCTGGCCACGTTGATGGCCGCGCCGAGCGTCAGCGACGGCAGCCTCGGCGACCCGGCCAGGGGTCTGCCGTACGTGCTGACCAGCCGGCTCGGCGACACCCTGGGTCGCGTGTTCCTCGTCGACGTCGCCATCGCGGTGTCGGTGTGCACGCTGGCCATCCAGACGGCAACCACCCGGATGATCTTCTCGATGGCCCGCGACCGCGTGCTGCCGTTCTCCGACGGCCTGGCCAGGGTGAACGCGCGCACCGGGACGCCGATCCGCCCGGCCGTCGTGGTGGGCCTGCTGACGGTGGGGCTGCTGTACGTGAACGTCGGCAACGCCTCGGTCTTCCTGGCGCTGTCGAGCGTGTGCATCATGTTGCTCTACATCGCCTACCTCATGGTGACGCTGCCGCTGCTCGTGCAGCGGCTCAAGGGCTGGCCGGCGAAGATCGACACCCAGCCCGGCCTGTTCTCGCTCGGCCGCTGGGGCGTGCCCGTAAACGTCGTCGCGATCCTCTGGGGCGTGTTCATGGCGATCAACCTCGGTTGGCCGCGCACGAAGGTGTTCGGTACCTCGTGGTACCTGCAGTACTTCCCCGAGCTGTTCCTCGGCGGGGCGATCGTGGTGGGAGCCGCCGCCTACGCCGTGCAGCGCCGCCAGCACCGCGACGAGACCACCGCGCTGGAGATGGCCCCGGGCCTCGAGATCAGCGAGGAGCAGCCCGCATGAGCGCGCTGGTGACGCACGACGTGCCGGCGGCCGCGGCTTGGTCGGTGCTCGTGCGGGCCGGTCGGACGATCCGGCTGACCGCGTCGGTCGACGGCGCCGTGTGCTCGGCGCTGCTGTACCCGACCTACGACGCGGTCGACCGGCTCAACCTGCCCGACACGCTCAAGGCCCAGATGAGCGCGCACGTCCGCGTGCCCATGGTGTTGATGTCCGACCGCGGCGTGGGGCTGGCGTCGGTGACCGGATCCTCGCTCGACTGGCACGACGCGCTGGGCGGGCACTCCCTGGACGTGCACGTGCAGCGGTTCGGGCCGAGCAGCTACGGCGTCGACCGCAACGAGTGGCGGCAGTCGGCCCGCTCGTTGCTGCTGACCGAGTTGCTCAAGCACGGTCGCGGGCCGGCCGATCTGCACCCCTGCGTGAACTTCTTCGCCAAGGTCGCGACCGCCGACGACGGTGCGCTCACGTGGGTGCCCGGGCACGCGCACGCGGGGGACTGGGTGACGCTGCGGGCCGAGGTCGACCTGCTGGTCGTGCTGGCCACCTGTCCGCACCCGATGGACCCGACGTGGGCCCCGGGCGGCGTCCGGGTGGCGGTCGAGGCCGCGCCCGGCTACGGGCCCGACGACCCGTCGATGACCTTCCGAGACGAGAGTGCGCGCGCGCTCGAGGCCGCCAGGGTGGTGCTGGCATGACGACAACGATCGAGCCGCAGGTGCGCGAGAGCCCGCTCCAGGAGGCCGATGCGCACGTCGACGTCGAGGTGGCGGCCGGTGCGGGATACGCGGGGATCATCCCGGCGGGTGAGTCGTTCCGGATCGTCGACCTGCGCGGCAACCAGGCGGCCGACACGCTGTTCTACGACGCCGCCGACATCGCCAACCGCTACAGCGCGATGGACACCATCCGCGAGCAGGCCGCGGCCTACCTGACGGCCGGCTCCGAGTTGTTGTCCGCGAACCTCGACCTGCTGGCGACGATCACGGCTGACACCTGCGGGCGGCACGACACCGTCGGCGGCGCCTGCTCGCAGGAGTCCAACGTCATCCGCTACGGCATGCACACCCGTCATCAGCACGGCTGCCGTCAGACGTTCCTGCGCGTCGGGGCGGCCTACGGCATCGGCGCGCGCGAACTGGCAGCCAACATCAACTTCTTCATGAACGTGCCGGTCACCGACGCGGGCGGCCTGACCTTCGCCGACGGTCTGTCCGGGCCCGGAAAGTACGTCGAGGTACGGGCTGCACGCGATCTCATCGTGCTGATCAGCAACTGCCCGCAGCTCAACAACCCGTGCAACGGCTGGGACCCCACCCCGATCCGGGTGCTGCAGTGGGCGGCCGCGTGACGGCCACCGACCCCCGCGTGGCGAGCGGCACCGCGCTCGCCGGCGGCGTCACCGTCCTCGCGCCCGGCGTGCAGACGACCGTGCAGGATCTCGGCGGGCGACCGGGGATGTGGGACGTCGGCGTGCCGCCGTCGGGCGCGTGGGACGACCTGTCGTTCGCGCTCGGGAACCTGGCCGTCGGCAACCCGGCGTCGGCCGCGGGTCTCGAGGCCGTCTTCATCGGACCGGTGCTGCGCTTCGACCAGCGCACCCTGGTCTGTGTCACCGGCGCTGCGCAGCGGGCGACCCTGGACGGCCAGCCGATCGGCTGCGGCGTCGTCACGGTCGTGCCGCCGGGCGGCGTCCTGGACGTCGGGCCGTGCGGCGCACCCGGGTTGCGGGCGTACGTCGCGGTTGGTGGGGGCGTGGCGGTGCCCGTCGACCTCGGCAGCCGGGCCACCTTCCAGCTGGGCGGTTTCGGCGGCCTCGAGGGCCGGGCCCTGGTCGAGGCGGACGTCCTGCCCCTCGGCGGTGTCGAGAACCTGGGCGCCCCGATGGACGTCC
>CAZZZE010000253.1:0-4432 GCA_964658365.1 uncultured Jatrophihabitantaceae bacterium | reverse complement strand
ACGGAAGCCGCCGAACAACGTGCCGGGTGTCGACGATGCCCAGGTGCGCGAGGCGAGCAGGATGCGCACCTCGACGCCGCTCGCCGCCAGCCGGGACAGCCGCTCGCCGAGCGGGTCGTACCCCGCGTCGCCCACCTCTCGCCCGTGCAGGTCCAGCGCCGGGTCGAGCTCGAGACCGACGACCGAGACGGCGTCGCCCGGGCCGACTGCGTCGAGCAGCTCGCTCACCGCCGGCAGGTAGCGCGCGCCGTCGAGCAGCGGTTCCCATGAGCTGTCTTCAACGTACGTCGGGCACTCGATGGTAGGCGGCGGGAAGTAGCGCAGCGCGTCGTCGAGACTGCGCGCGGAGGCCACGCCGGAACTCTATTCAGCGGGTGCGACGCCGAGGCCGCAGGGGCGCGACCGACGCCCGCTGCTGCAGCTGCGGGGTGAGCACGACGCGGCGCGACCGCGGGTCGTCGTCGACGGCGCTGGTGGCATCGATGGTGCGGTCGACGACTTCGCGCAGGAGGTCCTCGAGCGGCCAGCGGAAGCTGGACATCGCCGGGCTCAGGATGCGCGACACCTGGTGGTCGTCGAAGCCGAGCACCGAGACGTCGTCGGGGATGTGCCGCCCGAGCCGTTGCGCGGCGGCGTACACGCCGTAGGCCATCGAGTCGGCGAGGCAGAAGATCGCGGTCGGCGGCTTCGGCGCCGACAGCACCCGCTCGGCCACGTCGGCGGCGAGCAGCAGATCGTGCTCGGCCATGTGCACGTCGATGCGCAGGCCGAGCCGCTCGGCGGCCGTGGCGACGGCGGCGTCGGCCGGCCGGCCCGGGGTGCTGGGCGAGGACGGGGTCAGCACCGCGACGTGCCGGTGCCCGGCCGCGGCGAGGTGCTCGAGGGCCGTGTCGACGCCGCCGGCGTTGTCGAAGACGATCTCGGCCGCGGCACCGGGGATGCCGTCGCCGACGGAGACGAGCGGGACGCGGCGGGCGATGTCGGGCCAGTGCTCGCCGGTGGCGTCGACGGACAGCACGATGAGCGCGTCGACCCGCTGGTCGACGAGTTGGTTGGCCAGCCGCTTCTCCAGCGCCGGGTCGTTCGAGGCGTCGACGATCAACGCATGCCGGTCGTGCTCGAGCAGCCCGCGGCCGAGGTCGGCGGACATGCCCTGCTGCCAGATGTCGGTGAGCGAGCCGCAGAGCAGGCCGATCGTCCCGGTGCGACCCGAGGCGAGCGCGCGGGCGATGGGGTCGACCTGGTAGCCGAGCCGGTCGGCGACGTCGCGCACCCGCGCCTGCGTCTCGACCGGGACGTGCAGGCCGCGCAGCGCGTAGGACACCGCGGCAGGCGAGAGCCCGGACTCGTCCGCCACGTCGCGAAGAGTGACCCGCTTGACTCGCTGGCGCACCTGGCGAGCGTAACCGGAAATTGACGAGACGGTCTTCTGCCGGAAGCAGGTGAAGCGTTACAGTGAAGCGATTCACCTACCGTGTCGCCGAAGGAGGGTTCGTGCGCCCAGCAGCCGTCGACGTGCACCAGCACCTCTGGCCCGCGGGTCTCGTCGAGGCCCTGCGGCGGCGCGCCAGCCCGCCCATGTTGCGCGGCTGGACGCTGCACCTGGCCGGCGAGCCGGCCTTCGAGGTCGACCCCGCCGATCATGACGTGGCGACCCGCGCGGCGGGGGAGCCCGGCACCGCGCTCGTGTCGCTGTCGTCGCCGCTCGGCATCGAGCAACTGCCCGTCGACGAGGCGGCGCCGCTGCTCGCCGCGTGGCACGAGGGCGCGCGGCACCTCGGTGCGCCGTTTCGGGCCTGGGCCTCGGTCAGCGCGATCGAGCCCGACCTCGACGGGCTGAAGGGTCTGCTCACCGACGGCTTCGTCGGCCTGCAGGTGCCGGCCACCTCGCTGGCCGACCCGCACGCCGTCGAGCGCCTGGCGCCGGTGCTCGCGCTGTGCGAGACGCTCGGCAGCCCGGTGCTCGTGCACCCCGGTGGGGTGCCCGCCAGCAGCGCCGAGCAGGCGTGGTGGCCGGCGCTCGTCGACTACCCCGCGCAGCAACAGGCCGCCTGGTGGGCGTGGCACGCCGTGGGCCGCAGCCTGCTGCCCCGCCTGCGGCTGTGCTTCGTCGCCGGTGCCGGCCTCGCGCCGCTGCACCACGAACGCTTCGCCGCCCGCAGCGGGCGGCGCTTCGTCGTCGACCACGAGGTCTTCGTCGACACCTCGTCCTACGGCCGGCAGGGCATCGACGCGCTGACCCGCACCCTCGGTATCGACGTCGTCGTCCTGGCCAGCGACCGCCCCTACTCCGAGCCACCGGCACAGGCCCTGCTCGATCTCGGCGCCGCCGCCTGGCACGCCGTCGCCGTCACCAACCCGCACCGCCTGCTGGGAGGACCGTCATGACCGCCCCCGTCGACACCGGCGTTCCGGCGCGCCTCGCGTCGTCGATCGTCGACCTGGCCGGCGACCCGGGCTATGACCACCTGCCCGACCGCGACCTCGACCAGGACGAGCTGCTGCGCCTCGCGTCGTCGATCGCCGCCCACCCCGAGCTGTGGCGCGACGACGTGCGGTTCGACGACGAGCACCGACACTTCGTCTGCCTGCACCGCGACACGCACGTCGACGTCTGGCTGCTGTGCTGGACGCCGAGCAACGACACCGGTTGGCACGACCACGACATCTCCTCCGGCGCGGTCGCCGTCGTGCGCGGGCGGTTGCTCGAGCACAACCTCGCGGTAGGAGCGGCGAGCCTCGAGACGGCTGTCGACGAGGGCCAGGTCTTCAGCTTCGGGCCCGACCACATCCACCGGCTCACCGGTGCGCCCCGCAGGGCCGGTGCCGACACGAGCGTCGGCACGGTGAGCGTCCACGCCTATTCGCCGCCGCTGTGGCGGCTCGGGCAGTACGCCGTCAACGCATCGGGGCTGCTGCGCCGCACATCGGTCTCCTACGCCGACGAGCTTCGACCCCTGGAGGACGCGTGAGCGACACGACGGACGACGTCCTCGACCTGCTGGTGATCGGCGGCGGGGTGATGGGCCTGTTCACCGCCTACCACGCGTCGGCGGCGTTCGACCGGGTAGCGGTGCTCGAGCGCGGCGAGATCGGCGACCCGACCACCGCGTCGTTCGGGCGGACCCGTTCCTACCGCAAGGACTACTTGGACGCGGTGTACGCGCGGTTCGCCGCCGATGCGATCACGCTGTGGGACGAGTTCGAGCGGGCCACCGGACGCTCGGTCCTGGTGCGCTGCGGGTGCATGAACATCGCGAGCGCGCGGGTGACGCCCGAGCTGGACCAGACCTACGCCCAGCTGTCCACCGACGTCCTGGCCTCGGTCGGCATGCCGCTCGAGGTGCTCGAGCAAGCCGAGATCGGCGCGCGCTACCCCTACCTCGACGTCGACGTCGAGCTGGCACACCTCGACCCGGTGGCCGGGCTGGTCGACCTGCGCACGGTCACCGAGACGCTGCTCGCCGCGCTGCACGCCCGCAAGGTCGGCGTGCACGAACAGGTGGCGACGTCCTCGCTGACGCGTGCCGGCGAGCTCTGGCACGTGCAGACCGACGCCGGCGAGTTCGTGGCACGGTCGGTCGTGATCACCGCCGGGCACGGCACGAACGACGTCCTGGCCCGCATCGAGGGCTGCACGCTGCAGGTCCCGCTGACCAAGGACCGACCGAGCGAGGCCAAGTACTTCGTGCCGCCGGCCGACGTCCGGGCGCAGTTCACCTCCGACGTCATGCCGGTCATCGCCTACCTCGACACCGGGGTGTACGTCCACCCGATCGTGCCGGGCGTGATCGACGCGGTGAAGGTCGGCTACTACAACCCGCCGGACATCCCGCGCGACCGCACCGGCGTGCGCGACATCGCGGACTTCGTCGCGCAGGTCATGCCCGGCCTCGCGTCGGCCACGTCGTCGGACGTGCTGGACGTCGATCAGTGCGACTACGACCTCGTGGCCGACGACGACTTCGTGCTCGGCGCGGTGCCGGACGCGCCCGGCGTGTACGTCGGCGTCGGCTGGCGCGGCACCGGCTACAAGTTCGCCCCCTGGGTCGGTCGCGTGCTGTTCCAGCTCGCGCTGCAGGGCGGCACGGTCTACGACGTGTCGCGCTTCGACCCCGCTCGCTTCCCGGCACCGGGAACCGAGGACCACCCGACGTCCGACCTGGAGGCAGCGCTGTGAGCCGACCGTCATCCCAGACCTTTGCCGAGCGACTCGCCGACGGGCCGCTCGTCGGCGCCGAGGGGTACGTCTTCGAGCTCGAGCGCCGCGGCTACGTCAAGGCGGGCCCGCACGTGCCGGAGGTCATCCTCGACGCGTCCGACGCGCTGCGGCAGCTGCACCGCGAGTTCCTGCGCGCGGGCGCGGACGTCATGGTGGCGCTGACCTACTACGCCCACCGCGAGAAGCTGCGCGACGTCGGTCGCGACGGCG
>CAZZZE010000252.1:0-4466 GCA_964658365.1 uncultured Jatrophihabitantaceae bacterium | reverse complement strand
CGTCGGCGATGAGCCCGATCATCCGGGCCGAGGGCAGGCCGCCCTCGTAGCCGTCGAGGATGTAGCCCGCGGCCAGCACGTCGCCCTCGAGCGTCGACACGCGCAGCTTGATGCGGCTGTACAGGCCGGTGTCGGCGCCCTCCCAGGAGTCGAGGACGGTGAGGTCCTGCGCCGACACCTCGTAGAGGGCGACGAACACCTGCCCCGCTGCGTCCGGGACGATCATCGGCAGCGCGCCGTCCCAGCCGTGTTCCTCGGCGCCGAAGGTGAGCCGCCAGCCGGTGAGCCACCCGGCGCCCGCGGCCGGCGAGTGCGGGCACCGCTCGAGCATCTGCTCGGGGTCCATGTTGGAGCCGTACGCCGCATACAGCCCGCCCGACGACCCGCTCACCGTGCTCCTCACCCCGCCGTAGGGTTCCCGCGGCGGACCGGTCCGGGGGAGCGTACCGAGCCGGCCCTGACAGCGGGGACAATGGAGCGGTGATGCGGATCGTGATCGTGGGTGGCGGCCCTGCCGGGTACGAATCGGCGCTCGTGGCCGCCCAGCTCGGGGCGCAGGTGACCGTGATCGACCAAGACGGCATCGGCGGCGCCTGCGTGCTCACCGACTGCGTGCCCAGCAAGACGCTGATCGCCACCAGCGACCGCGTCACCGCCCTGCGCGACGCACCGCGGGTGGGCGTGGGCAGCTCCGGTGAGGTGCTGGTCGACATCGGCAAGGTCGACGCCCGCATCAAGGATCTGGCCCAGCAGCAGTCCGACGACATCACCAAGCGCCTGATCCGCGAGGGCGTCAGCGTCCTGCCCGGTCGCGGCCGGTTCGCCGCCGACCAGCCCGCCCGGGCGCATCGCCTCGAGGTGCTGGCCGACGACGGAACGGTGAGCGAATCGGTCGAGGCCGACGTCGTGTTGCTGGCCACCGGCGGCACGCCCCGCGTCCTGCCCACCGCCGTGCCCGACGGCGAGCGGATCCTGTCCTGGCGCGAGATGTACGACCTCGCCGCCGTCCCCGAGCACCTGATCGTCGTCGGGTCGGGCGTCACCGGTGCCGAGTTCGCCAGCGCGTACTCCGAGATCGGCGTGCCGGTCACCCTCGTCTCGAGTCGCGACCGCGTCCTGCCCAACGAGGACGCCGACGCCGCCGACGTCATCGAGAAGGTGTTCACCCAGCGCGGCGGGACGCTGGTGAAGCAGGCCCGGGCCGCGGGCGTCCGGCGCGGCGGCGACGGCGTCGTCGTCGACCTCGTCGACGGCCGCGAGGTGCATGGGTCGCACGCACTGATGTGCGTCGGGTCGGTCCCGAACACCGACGGTCTCGGGCTCGAGCACGTCGGCGTCGAGCTCGACGAGCGGGGCTACCTGCGCGTCGATCGGGTCTCGCGTACGAACGTGCCCTCGATCTACGCCGCCGGTGACTCCACCGGCGTGCTGCTGCTCGCGTCGGTCGCCGGCATGCAGGGCCGGATCGCCATGTGGCACGCGCTCGGCGAGGCGGTCGCCCCGCTGCGGCTCAAGACGGTGGCGGCCAACATCTTCACCAACCCCGAGATCGCGACGGTCGGCATCGGCTCGCCGGCAATCGCGTCCGGCGAGGTGCCGGCCCGGTCGGTGACACTGCCGCTGGCCACCAACGCCCGCGCGAAGATGCAGGGCCACGATGAGGGCTTCGTCAAGGTCTTCTGCCGGCCGGCGACGGGCGCGGTGATCGGCGCGGTCGTGGTGGCGCCGGGCGCGTCGGAGCTGATCTTCCCGCTGACCCTCGCCGTGCAGCGCGGGCTGACCGTCAACGACCTGGCGGGAACAATCGGGGTCTACCCGGCGCTGTCGGGATCGATCGCCGAGGCCGCCCGCCGCCTGATGCTGCACGACGATCTGACCTGACTTCTGAGGAGGCACCCCATGGCCATGCACGGCGACCTCTCGCCCGAGGCCCGGGCGCGCGCCGGGCGCACCGTCGACGCCGCCGCGGTGTTCGCCGAGCACGCCGAGCACATCGTGGCCGCGCTGCCCGAGGTGCCCGACGGGCACGTGCTCGTTGCGGTCGTCGACGACGAGCACGCCTTCGGCGGCACGCACCACGTCGAGCAGGAACGCCTGGTCGAGCGCGTCCCCGAGCTCGAGGGCGGCGGCTGGGCCATGGTGTTCACCTCCGGGATCGACGAGGCCGCCGTCCGCCGCCGCACCGAGGAGATGGCGAGCATCGCGCGCAAACGCGGCGAGATCATCGACCGGATCAGGGCCAAGCGCGGCAGTTAGTCCTTGATCTCGCAGAGGACCGAGCCGGACGTGACGACCGCGCCGACCTCGGCCTGCAGGCCGGTGACGGTGCCGGCCTTGTGGGCGTTGATGGGCTGCTCCATCTTCATCGCCTCGAGCACCACGACCGCCTGACCGGCCTCGACGGTGTCGCCGTCGGCGACCGCGACCTTGACGATCGTGCCCTGCATCGGCGCGGTGAGGGAGTCCCCGGACGCCGCGGCCCCGGCCTTCTTGCCGGCCGACCGCTTGGGCGCGGCCTTCCGGGCGCCGCCACCGCCACCACCGCCGCCGAAGCCGGCCGGCAGGGAGACCTCGAGGCGCTTGCCACCGACCTCGACGACCACCGTCTCGCGCGGCGCCGCGTCGTCCCCGGCGTCGGCGCCGCCGGTGAACGGTGGGATCTGGTTGTCGAACTCCTTCTCGATCCACTGGGTGAAGATCGTGAACGGCTCGTCGTCGGGGGTGGCGAACGCCGGATCGCGCACCACCGCGCGGTGGAAGGGCAGTGCGGTGGCCATGCCCTCGACCACGAACTCGTCGAGCGCGCGTCGGGCCCGTTCGAGGGCCTCGGTGCGGGTCTCGCCGGTGACGATCAGCTTGGCCAGCAGCGAGTCGAAGGCGCCGCCGATCACGGAGTTGCCCTCGACGCCCGAGTCGACGCGCACGCCCGGCCCGGCCGGTTCGACGTACCTCGTCACGGTGCCGGGGGCGGGCAGGAAGTTGCGGCCCGGGTCCTCGCCGTTGATGCGGAACTCGAAGGCGTGTCCACGCGGAACGGGATCCGAGGTGATGCGCAGCGGCTCGCCCTCGGCGATGCGGAACTGCTCGCGAACCAGATCGATACCCGATGTCTCCTCCGTGACCGGGTGCTCGACCTGCAGGCGGGTGTTCACCTCCAGGAAGCTGATGACCCCGTCGTTGCCGACGAGGTACTCGACGGTGCCGGCACCGTAGTAGTCGGCCTCCTTGCAGATGGCCTTGGCCGAGGAGTGGATGCGATCGCGCTGGTCGTCGGTGAGGTAGGGCGCCGGCGCCTCCTCGACGAGCTTCTGGTTGCGGCGCTGCAGCGAGCAGTCGCGGGTGCCGACGACGACGACGTTGCCGTGCGTGTCGGCCAGCACCTGCGCCTCGACGTGCCGCGAGCGGTCGAGGTAGCGCTCGACGAAGCACTCACCGCGGCCGAAGGCCGAGACGGCCTCGCGGACGGCCGAGTCGTAGAGCTCCTCGACCTCGCCCATCTCGCGGGCGATCTTCATGCCGCGACCGCCGCCGCCGTAGACGGCCTTGATGGCGATCGGCAGGCCGTGCTCCTGCGCGAAGGCCACGACCTCCTCGGCCCCGGCGACGGGGTCCTTGGTGCCGGCCACCAGTGGGGCGCCGGCCCGGGCGGCGATGTGCCGGGCGACGGCCTTGTCGCCGAGGTCACGGATGGCCTGCGGCGACGGCCCGATCCAGGTCAGCCCGGCATCGAGGACGGCCTGGGCGAAGTCGGCGTTCTCGGACAGGAAGCCGTACCCCGGGTGGACGGCGTCGGCGCCGGACTTCTGGCAGGCCTCGATGATCTTGTCGATGACGAGGTAGGAGTCGCCGGGAGTGGTGCCGCCGAGGGCGAACGCCTCGTCGGCCACCCGGACGTGCAGGGCGTCGCGGTCGGGCTCGGCGTACACGGCCACCGATGTGTAGCCGGCGTCGCGGCAGGCCCGGATGACCCGGACGGCAATCTCGCCCCGGTTCGCGATGAGCACCTTCTGCACGTTCGGCCTCCATATCGTCGGCGAATCGCCCCGGCCGCAGATTACCGGGCCGATCACCGTGGGCCGCGGGGGCCGCCGGGGAACAATCCCGTAACCGCTTTCGGTTTGATTGGCCGTTCGTGCCGCCGTTCGAAGGTTTCTCCATGCCCGCACTCAGCCCGACCCGCCGAGCGCTGCTGTCCCTGGCCGTCGGTGGCTTCGGCATCGGCACCGGCGAGTTCGTCATGCTCGGCCTGCTGCCCGACGTCGCCCACGACCTGCACACCTCGATCCCGCACGGCGGGTACCTGATCTCGGCCTACGCGCTCGGCGTGGTCGTCGGGGCGCCGACAGTCACCGCGTTGACGTCGCACCTGCCACGCAAGGGGCTGCTCATCGCGCTCGCCGTGGCGCTGGCCGTCGGCAACCTCGGCTCGGCCGTCGCCCCGAACTTCGCGTGTGTGCTCGTGCTGC
>CAZZZE010000251.1:0-4481 GCA_964658365.1 uncultured Jatrophihabitantaceae bacterium | reverse complement strand
GAGCCGGTCCCGGTTGCTCTTTGGGGAATCTTGGGGTCGGAATTGTCCGTCGTCTGACGCTCATGTGACGGCCGGCTGCCACGATCACGCTGGCCGGCGGCGCTCGCCGGCCGTGAGCGTGCGCGGAGGGCAGTTCCCAAATGATCAACCCCGGTAAGTTCTGGTCACGGCTCGGTGCCGTCGCCGTCGTCGGCGTGCTCGGTCTGGCGACCGCAACAGCCGCATCGGCCACGACCACGCCCAAGACACCCGCGGCGCTGAGCGGCGGCACCGTGCACTACGCGATCGCCGAACCGGTGTGCGCCCAGCCCAAGGACCCGAACGCGATCCGCTGCTTCGCGATGAAGCGCGTCGACGTCGCCAAGGGCACGAAGGGCGCGCGCGCCTACGTCCGTCCCGACTACATCGGGCTCGGGCCGGCCGGCGGCTACACGCCCGACGACATCGCCGCGGCCTACCACTTCAACCCGAACACGAACGCCTCGTCCCAGCTGGTCGGCATCGTCGACTGGTATGACGACCCGTACGCGCTCAGCGACCTCGACACCTTCGACCAGGAGTACGGGTTGCGGGCGGAGACCGCGACCTCGTTCCGCAAGGTCAACCAGAACGGCCGCACGGCGCCGCTGCCGAAACCCGACCACGAGAGCTCGGGCGAGATCGCGCTCGACGTCGAGTCGGTGCGCGGCGTGTGCCACACCTGCCGCATCCTGCTCATCGAGGCCAACAGCGGTACTGACGCCAACCTGGCCACGGCCGAGAACCTGGCCGTGCGGATTGGCGCCACCGAGATCACTAACTCCTTCGGCGAGACCGAGCGGGCCGTGCCGGCCAGCGTGCGCGCGGCTTACAACCACCCGGGCGTGGTGATCACCGCGTCAACCGGCGACGACGGTTGGTATGCCTGGGACCGCGCCAACGACGACAGCGGGTACTCGGCCAACGCGCCCGAATACCCGTCGTCCGACCCGAACGTGGTCGCTGTCGGAGGCACGTCGCTCTACCTGAACAACGACGGCACCCGGGCCGAAGAGGACGTGTGGAACGAGAACGGGGCCGATGACGAGAACGGTCTGGGCGTCGGCCACCAGGGCGCCGGCGGCGGTGGCTGCAGCACGTTGTACGCGGCCAAGCCGTGGCAGGCGCACTACGCCGGATACGCGGCCGCCGGCTGCGGCGGCAAGCGTCTCGCGGCCGACATCTCGGCCATCGCCGACTCGAGCACCGGCTTCGACGTGCTCGACAACTACGCCACCACGCCGGGGTGGGCGACGATCGGTGGCACATCCCTCGCGTCGCCGGTCGTGGCCGCGATGTACGCGCTCGCCGGCGGTTCGCACGGGGCCGCCTACCCGTCGTCGACGCTGTACGCGAACGGCACGCACCGGGCGTCATCGCTGTTCGACGTCACCGCCGGCGGCAACGGCTTCTGCGCCGGCGACTCGACGGCCAACTGCGGGAACGATGCGGCCGCCTACTCCGGCACTACGAACAACCCGAACGCGCTGGGCGGCGGGAACGTCGACTGCAGCTTCCCGCGCAGCACCGCCAGCGTCACCTCCGCGCCGCCGTTCAGCTCAGAGTGCAATGCGGTGACCGGCTACGACGGGCCGTCCGGGCTGGGCACACCCGTCGGGCTCGGGCTGTTCGCCACGACGAATCCGAGCGTGACGCTCACCCGGCCGGCACTATTGAAACTGCGCACGAGCGCGGCGTTCACGGCCACGGCGCGGGAACCGCTCAGCGGTGTGCGCGTGACGTCGTACTCGTGGAACTGGGGCGACGGGCACTCGACCAGCGCGACGTCGGGCACGAGCCGGCACACGTACACGAGGGCCGGGGCGTACACGGTCACGCTCACCGTCACCGACAGCACGTACCAGACCGTCATCAAGACGACCAAGGTCACGGTCGGCGAGAAGGCGTCGGTGCACCTGACCGGACCCAAGAAGCTGGCCGCTCACAAGAAGGGCTCGTTCAGCTCGCGCGGCACGTCCGACCCGAACACCGGCGCCAAGGTCACCAAAGTGACCTGGAAGTGGGGCGACGGGCACTCGACCCGAGCGGGCAAGTCGCTCAAGGTCACGCACGCCTACAAGAAGGCCGGCACTTACAAGATCACCGTCGTGATCGTCGACAACACCGGCGTGACGACGACCGCGCACAAGAAGGTGAAGGTCAAGAGCTGAGCGCCTAGTCCGGACGGCAGAGCAGGTGGGCGACCAGGGCCGTCCACCCGGTCTGGTGGGTAGCGCCGAGGCCCTCGCCGGTGTCGCCGTGGAAGTACTCGCTGAACGTCAGCTGGTCGCGCCACAGCGGGTCGTCGCTGGCCTCGATGCGCTGGCCGTCGCACGGACGGCGGCCGTCGTGGCCGCGCTGGAACAGCGCGACCAACCGGGCGTCGATCTCGTCGGCGGCCTGGGCCAGCGTGTGCGGCCGCCCCGACCCGGTCGGCAGGTCGACGGTGAACGTATCGCCCAGATAGGCGTCGTAGCTGCGCAGCGCATCGGCGAGCAGGACATTAGCCGGGAACCAGATCGGGCCGCGCCAGTTGGAGTTGCCGCCGAAGAGCCCGGTGCGCGATTCGCCCGGCTCGTAGTCGATCGAGAGCTGCTGGCCCTCGACCTCGGTCGAGTACGGCGTGCGGTAGGCCGCGGACAGCGAACGGATGCCGTGCGGTGACAGGAACTCGCCCTCGTCGAACATGCGCGTGAGCACGCGCCGCAGCCGGTCGGGATCGAGCAGGGCGAGCAGCTGGTCGGCCGGCGCGCCGCCGGGTTGCGCGCGGGTCACCAGCCCGTCCAGCAGTTCGGGACGGCGCAGCTGCAGCCAGCGCAACCGGCGGGTCAGGTCGGGCAGCGCGTTCGTGAGCTGGCCGGGCACGTGGGCGACGGCCAGCATCGGGAACAGCCCGACGAGCGAGCGCACCCGCAGCTGCTCGGGCGTGCCGTCCGGATGCACCAGCACGTCGTAGAAGAACCCGTCGTCCTCGTCCCACAGCGAGATGCCGGCCGATCCGAACCGGCGCATCGCGTGCGCGATCGCCAGGAAGTGCTCGAGGAACTTCGTCGCCGCTTCGTCCCAGGCCGGCACGGTGGTGGCCAGCTCGACGGCGATCGTCAGCAGGTTGAGGCAGTAGAACGCGACCCAGCTCGTCGCGTCGGATTCCTCCAGCCGGCTGTTGTCGGGCAGCGAGGCCGACCGGTCGAACAGGCCGATGTTGTCCATGCCGAGGAACCCGCCCTCGAACAGGTTCGAGCCGTCGGCGTCCTTGCGGTTCACCCACCAGCCGAAGTTGAGCAGCAGCTTGGTGAACACCCGGATCAGGAAGTCGGTGTCCCGCCGGCCGTCGACCAGGTAGACCCGCCACGCCGCCCAGGCGTGCACGGGCGGGTTGACGTCGCCGAACGCCCATTCGTAGGCGGGCAGCTGGCCGTCGGGGTGCATCGCCCACTCGCGGCACATGAGCAGCAACTGCTCCTTGGCGAAGGCCGGGTCGATGTGGGCGAGAGCGACGCAGTGGAAGGCGAGATCCCATGCGGCGAACCACGGGTACTCCCAGTCGTCGGGCATGCAGATGACGTCGGCGAGCGCGAGATGCGTCCACGACGCGTTCCGGGCCCCCCGCTCGGCCCGCTGCGGCGGCGGCGTCGGCTCACCCGGGTCACCCTCCAGCCACTCGGCCACGCTGTAGCGGTAGAGCTGCTTGCCCCACAACAGGCCGGCGAAGGCCCGCCGGGCGATCGACGCGTCCTCGGCGCTCAGGCGCGACGGCAGCACGGCGGCGTAGAACTCGTCGGCCTCGTGGGACCGGTCGGCGCAGACCGCGGCGAACGCCGGCCCGAACGTGTGCTCGTCGGGCTCCGCGCTCGCCAGCCGCAGCTGCACCCGCACCGTCGCGCCCGGCGCGATCGCATCGAAGTGGTACCAGAACGCGGCCTTGGTGCCGACGCCCTCGGGGTTCACCGCCGACTCGTCGCCGTGGATCACTCGGGCGTTGATGCCGTCCTTGGTGTAGCGGGTCGGGTTGGGCGTGACACCGAACAGCGCCGACGCGTTCGTCTCGTTGTCGCACACCAGCACGTCGGGCGCGCCGTCGGCCGAGAGCGTGTACCGGCCGAGGAACGCGTGCTCGCACTCGACCGCCCGCAGGCTGGCCGGGACGCGCTCCGGCGGGTCGAGGCGCCGCAGGGTGGGCTTGCGGTCGTCGCGCCCCCACGACCAGGTGTTGCGGAACCAGATCTGCGGCAGCAGGTGCAGCTCGGCTGGGTCCGGCCCGTGATTGGTCACCTCGATCACGATCACGACATCGTCGGTCGCCGCCTTGGCGTAGGTCAGCGCGACGTCGAAGAACCGGTTGTCGTCGAGCACCCCGTGTCGGCGAGCTCGTACTCGCGCTCGTCCCGGCTTCGCCGGGAGTTCTCGGCCCGCAGCTGCGCGTACGGGAACTCGGCCTGCGGGTAGCGGTAGAGCCAGCGCAT
>CAZZZE010000250.1:0-4503 GCA_964658365.1 uncultured Jatrophihabitantaceae bacterium | reverse complement strand
CACGACGGCGGGCACGACAAGCCGACGGCAGGCACGCGGGCCGGCGGGAAGCGGGCCGGCAAGGGCGAACGGGCCCCGAGCGCCGCCGCGCAGCGAGCCGCGGCACGCCGGGGCCGCGCCGCTCGCTGAGTCACCGCGGATCGGGCCGGTAGCACGCGACCCGGGGTCACGAGCCCGGACATACGGAAGCCCCCGGTGAGCGGGGGATTCACCGGGGGCCTCCAGTGGTCTCAAGATCGTGCCCGGTGAGCGGGGGATTCACCGGTGTGTGATCTGTCGACCATCGGTCCGTTTCGGTAAGCGGGGGATTCACCGATCCGAGCCGATTGCTGAGCGTCACCATGGGGGCCGGTTGTTCGACCCGTCCTCGCTGACAAAGTCAACAATGAAGTACGATCCGTGTTAGGTCAAGCCGGTTCGGCAAACTACTTCGACGTAATTTCGGATTCAACGTTTTGAGATCGGATCACTTCGGATCGAAACGGACATTCGAACACCTACTTAGTCTGAGGTTCAGGGCAGAACCCCGGGATTGGGGGGCCACACGTCTTCTCGATCAGTCCTCGTCACCCGTCTCGATTTGCCAGCCGCCGCCATGGATGCGCTGCACGAGGTCGGTCAGCACCGGTCCGACGACCTGGGGGAAACCGCCGAGCTGTACAGCGACGCTGAATCTGTCGGTGGACACTGCCGATTCGGGGTCGGCCTCGTCCAGGACCATCCGTTCACTGAGGGTGAGCACCTGGAACGTGAGGCCTCTCGATGTGAGGAAAGTCGTCACGTCCTCGACCTCCTTCTCGTCGACCGTCTGCACGAAGACCTGTCCCTGTACCCACCCGGTCATGTCCATGGCCGACATCTTCCACCGGCCACCGCACGCGACGGCGGTGGCCTGCGGCCCGGGTCGCGCGTCGACCCGCTTACGGCCCGGCCATGGGCCGGTGGAAAGGTGGCGACATGAACGTCTTGCTGATCGGCCCGCCCGGTTCGGGCAAAGGCACCCAGGGCAAGCGACTGGCTGACCTGCTCTCGCTCGAGCACCTGGCCACCGGCGACCTGCTGCGCGCCGAGGTCGAGGCCGGCACCGAGCTCGGACGCACCGCAGAGGCGATCATGGCCCGCGGCGAGCTCGTCCCCGACTCGGTGATCATCGATCTCGTGATGCCGAAGGTCCGGGCGGCGAGCGAGGCGAACGGTTACCTGCTCGACGGCTTCCCCCGCTCGCTCAACCAGGCGATCGAAGCCCGGCGCCTGGCCGAGGACTACGACGCCACCCCGCACGCCGTCATCTACCTCGACGTGCCCCGCGACGAGCTGAAGCGTCGCATCCTGGCCCGCGCCGAGTCCGAGGGCCGCGTCGACGACAACGAGGAGACGGTCACCAACCGGCTGCGGGTCTTTGACGAAGCCACTGCCCCGCTCGTCGACTACTACCGCGACCGCGGCCTGCTGCACACCGTCGAGGCGGCTCGTCCCGAGGACGAGGTCACCGAGTCGATCCTGCAGCTGCTGCCGAAGGACTGAACGGGCTCAGGCGCCGTCGAGGTCGGGCAGCTCCCGCTTGAGCACCTTGCCGGCGGGGTTGCGCGGCAGCTCGTCGATGAACACGATCTCGCGCGGCACCTTGTACCGGGCCAGGTTCTTCTTGACGTGGTCCTTGAGCGTGTCCTCGTCGATCGACGAGCCGTCGCTCCTGACCACGTAGGCGCGCAGCCGCTTGCCGTACTTCTCGTCGTCGACGCCGAGCACCGCGACCTCGGAAACGCCGTCGACCGAAGCGAGCAGGTCCTCGACCTCGGCGGGGAACACGTTCTCGCCGCCGGAGACGATCATGTCGTCGTCGCGGCCGTCGACGAACAGCCGCCCGGCGTCGTCGAAGTGGCCCACGTCGCCGGTGGACATCATGCCGTCGACGGTCTCCTTGCTGCCGCCTCCGGTGTAGCCCTCGAACTGCATGGAGCTGGCGACGAAGATGCGCCCGGAAGCGGCGCCGCCGACCGGCTTGCCGGCGTCGTCGAACAGGGTGATGGTCGTGCCGGTGGGCGGACGCCCGACGGTGCCGGGCGCGGCGCGCATGTCCGCCGGCGTGGCGATGGTGGCGTACGCGACCTCGGTCGAGCCGTAGAGGTTGTAGAGGATGTCGCCGAAGAGGTCCATGGTGTGCTCGGCGAGGTCGGGCGAGAGCGCCGAGCCCGACACCGCGATCACGCGCAGCGCCGACAGGTCGCGGCCGCGGATGGCGGACTCGCCCACCTCGAGCAGCCGCGAGAGCAGGATCGGCACCGTGATCAGCGTGTCGGCAGCGTGCTTCTCGAGCGCGTCCAGGGTGAAGGTCGGATCTGTCTTGCGGGCGGTGACCAGCGTGTTGCCCAGGCCCAGGTTGAGCATGGAGCTCAGCAGCCCCCACGCATGGAAGGCCGGCGCGGACAGCACCGCCGCCCGTCCCGAGCGCAATGGGATCTTGGACAGGTAGCCGCCGGGCAGGGCCAGCGACACCGACATGTCCCGTGGCGCGCCCTTAGGCGTGCCGGTGGTGCCGCTGGTCAGCAGCACGATGCGCTGTTTGGCCGACGGCTTCGGCGCCCGCGTGGTCGAACCCTCGGCGATGAGGTCCTCGAGCGGTGTCTCGTCGGAGATCGGGTCGTCGCCGTCGAACCACGCGACATACTTCCCGCTGGACGGTTCGATCGCCTGCGCGACGTCGGCGAACTCCTCGTCGTGGATCAGGACGGTGACATCCTCGCGCCCGCAGACGTCGGCCAGCTGCGGTCCGGCGAAGTCCGTGTTGAGCAACAGGGTGCGGGTGCCGAGCTTCGCGCCGGCGATCAGCGCCTCGAACAGGCCGCGGTGATTGCGGCACAGGATGCCCATGCCGTCCTGGGACCCGACGCCGCGCTCGCGCAACGCGTTGGCCAGGGCGGTGCTGCGCCGGTCCAGTTCGGCGAAGGTCAGCTGACCGAGCTCGTCGACGATGGCGGGCCGATCAGGGTCGCTCGCGGTGGCCAGCGCGAGGGCGGCACCGACCGGGCCGTAGGCGTCGAGGTCGCGCAACGACGCGAGGAGCCGGTGCGGCGGGGTGCGGGCGACCCCGGGCCCGCGGGCCTGCAGCAGCACGGCCGCGAAGCGGGCCTCCAGACCGGCGCGCACCGCGAATTGGCTGGCGAGCCTGCTGGCGCCACTGGCGAGCTTCAACGGATCCACACACGCAGTTACTACCAGCACGCACGGCCCAGGCCCAGCGCACGTGAAGTGCCGGTCAGCCGTTCGGCGCCCGCCCTATAGGCTGAATTCGGGAGCCGTTCCCCGGTCCCGTCACCATCGTCACCGCTGACCTAGGAGCCGCATGCCCACGGGACCCAGGGCCCGCGTCCGGAAAATCGCCCGTCGGGTGCAGGTAGCCGCCCAGTACGAACGGATCGCCTACGGACGTCGGGCCTCGATCGACGAATCCCTCGTCGTCTACGAGTCCTTCTCCGGCAACGGCATGCTCTGCAACCCCGAGGCCGTGTTCCGGGCGTTGCTGGCTGCTCCCGATCTGCAGCACCTGCGCCACATCTGGGTGCTTTCCGACCTCGTGCAGTACGCGGGCACGGTGGCGGAGTTCGCCGACGACCCGCGCGTCGACTTCGTCGAGGGCGGTACGCACACCTACTTCGCGGCGCTGGCCCGGGCGAAGTACCTGGTGAACAACGCCACCTTCCCGCCGCAGTTCGGCAAGCGCGCCGGGCAGATCTACCTCAACACCTGGCACGGCACCCCGCTCAAGGCGATGGGTTACGACATCCCCGGCGGCGCCATCGACACCCGCAACGTGGTGCGCAACATGCTGGCCGCCGACTACCTGCTGGCGCCGAACGACGACACCCGGCGGATGTACCTCGACGGTTACCGGATGACCAACATCTTCCGTGGCGCGCTGCTCGAGACCGGTACCCCGCGCATCGACCGGCAGAACCTCGACGACGCGCAGCGCGCCGCGGTGAAGGACCGGTTGCGAGCCGCTGGGATGGTGCTCGACGACGCGCAGCAGGTGATCGTCTACGCCCCCACCTGGCGCGGCAACTTCTACGGCCCCACCAACGACATCCGCCAGCTGCGCAAGCGGGTCGAGGCCGTCTCGGCCCGCATCGACCGGTCGCGCTACCGGCTGGTGCTCAAGGTGCACCAGCAGGTCTACAAGCACGCCGTCGACGACCCGGCGCTGCGCGAGATCCTCGTGCCGAACGAGCTGCCCACCAACGAGGTCCTGGGCATGACCGACGTGCTCATTACCGACTACTCCTCGATCTTCATCGACTTCCTCGCCACCGGCCGGCCGGTGCTGTTCTTCGCACCCGACCTGGACGACTACGCGGCCAACCGCGGCCTGTACCTGCCGGTCGAGGACTGGCCCGGACCCATCAGTCGCGACGTCGACGGACTCGTCGCCGACATCAACGCCCTGGGTACCGGCAGCGCGCAGGACGCTGCGGTCACCCACGCCGATCGCTATCGCTCGGCGCG
>CAZZZE010000249.1:1933-4505 GCA_964658365.1 uncultured Jatrophihabitantaceae bacterium | reverse complement strand
CGGTCAGGCGCGGCGGCGCCGCGCGATGTCGGCCAGCGTGACCGCCACCGCGACGGAGGCGTTCAGCGACTCGGCCGCCGGGGCCATCGGGATCGACAGCGTCACGTCGCAGTTCTCGCCGGCCAACCGGGTCAGCCCGCGGCCCTCGGAACCGACGACGAGCACGAGCGGCTCGGTGGCCATCTCGAGGTCGTCGAGCTGGGTGCTGCCGTCGGCGTCGAGGCCGACGACGAACAGGCCGGCCTCCTTGCACTCCTTGAGCGAGCGGACGAGGTTCGTCACCTGCGCCACCGGGATGCGAGCCGCCGTGCCCGCCGACGTCCGCCACGCGGTGGGCGTGATGCCGGCCGAGCGGCGCTCGGTGATGATCACACCGTGCGCGCCGAAGGCCACCGCCGAGCGGATGATCGCGCCCAGGTTGCGGGGGTCGGTGACGCCGTCGAGCGCGACGAGCAGTGGTGCGGTGCCTGAGTCGGCCGCGGCCGCGATGACGTCGCGCAGCTCGGTGTAGGCGAACGGCGGCACCTGCAGAGCGATGCCCTGATGGACGATGTTGTTGGTGCGGCGATCCATCTCGGCGCGGCTGATCTCGAGCAGCGCGAGGTTGCGGTTGCTGGCCAGCCGGATGGCCTCGGTGATGCGTTCGTCGGCCTCGATGCCCTGCGCCAGGTACAGCGCGGTGGCCGGGATCTTGGCCCGCAGCGCCTCGGCCACCGGGTTGCGCCCGACCAGCAGCTCGGCGGCTCCGCCGCTCGAGGACTTCGTGTCCCGGGCTGATTTCGAGCGGGGCGACGCAGCGCGACGGTCAGCGGCGGCGGCCCGGCGCGCGGCGGGGTGGCCCTTGCGCGCCTCGGCCGGCGGCGTCGGCCCCTTGCCGGCCAGGCCGCGTTTCACCTGCCCGCCCGAGCCCCCCTGCGGGCCCTTCTTGCCCTTGCGGATCGCGCCCTGTCGCTGCGAATTTCCCGGCATCAGATCAGACTCCATCGCGGCCCGTCGGAGGTGTCCTCGATGCTGACGCCGGCCGCGGCGAGCTGATCGCGGATGGCGTCGGAGGCTGCGTAGTCCTTGCGGGCGCGCGCCGCGGTGCGCTGCTCGAGCGCCACCCGGACGAGCGCGTCGAGCGTGTGGGTCACGTCGGCGGCGCGGCCCGGCCATACGCGCGGGTCGATACCGAGCACCGACGCCATGGCCAGCACGGCACCCAGCGAGGCACCGACGGCAGCGGTGTCGCCCACGGCCAGCGCGGTGTTGCCGTCGCGCACGGCGGTGTGCAGCACGCCAAGGGCCGCGGGCACGCCCAGGTCGTCGTCCATCGCTGTGGTGAATCCGTCCGGTAGGACCGCCGCCGGTTCGTCGTCGCCGAGTACCTCGACCGCACGCTCGACGAAGTTCTCGATGCGTGCGTACGCCACCGCGGCCTCGTCCAAGGACGACTTGGAGAACTCGATCGTCGAGCGGTAGTGCGCCGCGCCGAGGTAGTAGCGGACCTCGACCGGGCGCCACTGCCGCACGATCTCGCGCACCTGCAGGGTGTTGCCCAGCGACTTGCTCATCTTCTCGCCCGACAGGTTGACCATGCCGTTGTGCAGCCAGAAGTTGGCGAAGCCGTCGCCGGCGGCGCGGGACTGCGCCAGCTCGTTCTCGTGGTGCGGGAAGACGAGGTCGAGCCCGCCGCCGTGGATGTCGAACGAGGCGCCGAGGTACTTCGTCGACATCGCCGAGCACTCGAGGTGCCAGCCCGGCCGGCCGCGTCCCCACGGCGTGGGCCAGGACGGCTCGCCGGGCTTGGCGGACTTCCACAGCGCGAAGTCGCGCGGGTCGCGCTTGCGGGCGTCGCCGACCGAGTCGCCGGCGGCCTGCATCTCCTCGATCTTCTGACCCGACAGCGAGCCGTAGGACGGCCAGGAGCGGACGTCGAAGTACACGTCACCGTCGGCGGCGTAGGCGTGGCCACCATCGACGAGGCGCTGCATGAGCTCGACCATCTCGGTGACGTGTGCGGTGGCCAGCGGCTCATAGCTCGGCGGCAGGCAACCGAGCGCCTGCTCGGCGGCGACGATCTCGCGCTCGTTGCGGAACGACAGCGCCCACCAGGGCTCGTCGGCAGCGCTGGATCTGTCGATGATCTTGTCGTCGATGTCGGTGACGTTGCGGACGAACGTCACCTCGTGGCCGGTGTGCGTGAGCCAGCGCCGCAGGATGTCCATGTTGATCCAGTTGCGGACGTGCCCGACGTGCGGCGGCCCCTGGACGGTCAGCCCGCAGAGGTAGATCGACGCCTTGCCGGGTTCGAGGGGCTCGAAGGCCCGCAGCGACCGGGTCGCGGTGTCGTACAGGCGGAGACTCACGGACTACATCGTACGGACGCAGCGGCGGTCCTCCTTCCGGTTAGCGTGTGCGCATGAGCGAACCGCTGCGCCCGGAGTCCGTCGCCGTCTCGCTGGGCCGCCCCCACGGCCCGGGCGCGCCGCTGTCGACGCCGATCGTCCTGACCGCGCCGTACCGCAACGCACCGGCCGAGAACGACTACTCCCGCGACGTGCCGACCGACACCCGGGCCGCGTTCGAGGAG
>CAZZZE010000249.1:0-1833 GCA_964658365.1 uncultured Jatrophihabitantaceae bacterium | reverse complement strand
GTCGACGCGACGTTCTCGACGCCGCTGATCGCGCGCCCGCTCGAGCTCGGCGCCGACCTCGTCATGCACTCGGTCACCAAGTACTTGTCGGGTCACTCGGACGTGCTGATGGGCGCGCTCGTCCTGCCCGCCGGGCCGCTCTACGACGAGCTGCACGCCCGCCGCACGCTGACCGGCGCCATTCCCGGCGCGCTCGAGACCTACCTGGCGACCCGCGGCCTGCGGACGCTCGCCGTGCGGATGGACCGCGCGCAGGCCAACGCCGGCGAACTGGCAACGCGGCTGGCCGCGCACCCCCGGGTGGCCCGGGTGCGCTACCCCGGCCTGGCCGGGGATCCCGGGCACGCCGTCGCGGCGCGCGACTATGCGGGCTTCGGCGCTGTGATCGGCATCGAGGTGGACGGGTCGGCCGACGACGCCGAAGCCGTGTGCCAGGCCGTGCGGCTGATCCACCACGCCACCAGCCTGGGCGGCGTCGAGTCGCTGATCGAGCGCCGCGCGCGGCACGCCGTCGACGCCTCGTTCGGTACGCCGGAGGCGCTGCTGCGGCTGTCGGTCGGCATCGAACACGTCGAGGACCTCTGGGCCGACCTGGCGCAGGCGCTCGCGGCACTCTGACGCCGCGCCGGCCGGCCGAGTTGTCCGCGTGTCCATCGGCTCCACGCCGACGAGGCGCGGACAACTCTCAGCGGGCGAGCAGGGCGGTGGCGATGGCGGCGCGGCCCTCGCCGCGGCCGGTGAGCCCGAGCCCGTCGGTGGTGGTGGCGGCCAGCGACACCGGTGCGCCGACGACCGCCTGCAGCTCGGCCTGTGCCTCGGCCCGCCGGGTGCCGATCTTGGGGCTGTCGCCGATCAGCTGCACCGCGACGTTGCCGATCGTCCAGCCCGACGCCGTGACCAGCCGCACGACCTCGCGCAGCAGCGCCACCCCCGACGCGCCGGCCCACTGCGGGTCGCCGGTGCCGAACACGGCACCGAGGTCGCCCTGACCGGCCGCCGACAGCAGCGCGTCGCAGGCGGCGTGGGCGACGACGTCGCCGTCGGAATGGCCTTCACAGCCGTCGATCCCCGGCCAGAACAGCCCGGCCAGCCAGCAGTCGCGACCGACGTCGATCGGATGGACGTCGACGCCGATACCGGTGCGCAGGTCAGGCACGGGCGGCCACCGCCTCTGCAATCGCAAGGTCCCAGGGACGGGTGATCTTGAACGCCGCATCGGAGCCCGGGACGGCCACCACGCTGCCGCCCGCGGCCTCGACCAGCGCGGCGTCGTCGGTGACCTGCAGCGCCCGCCCCGCCTCGTGGGCGGCGACGAGCACCGCACGCCGGAAACCCTGCGGCGTCTGGACGGCGACGAGCCGGCTGCGATCGACGATCCCGGCGAGTCGGCCGCCCTCGTCGACCCGCCGCACCGTGTCGTGGATCGGCACGACCGGGACGGCGGCGTCGGCGCCGTCGAGCAGCGCGGTGATGACCGCGGTGATCACCTCGTGCGGCACGAAGGGCCGCGCGACGTCGTGTACCAGCACGAGTTCGATCTGCGGTGCGAGCGCGGCCAGGCCCGCCGACACCGACTCCTGCCGGGTGGCGCCGCCGGCCACGACCGTGGCCCCGGTGAGGGCGCGGGCCTGCTCGAGGTGGCTCGATGGCGCCACGACGCACACGCTGCCGACCAGCGGGTGACCGCGGAAGCGTTCGGCCGCGTGCTCGAGCAGGGTGCGTCCGGCGACGGGCTGGAACGCCTTGGGGACGGTTGCGCCGAGCCGCTGCCCGCTGCCTGCCGCAACGAGAATGACGGCGCAGGACTGTGCGTCCTGCGCCGTCATCGACAGC
>CAZZZE010000248.1:841-4512 GCA_964658365.1 uncultured Jatrophihabitantaceae bacterium | reverse complement strand
TCGCGTCCTGCACCATGGCCCGCTGCTCGTCGGTGCCGCGCATCATGGTCATCAGCAGCTCGTAGCCCTGCCGTTGGTGGAAGGACTCCTCCTTACAGATGCGGATCATCGCGCGGGCATACGGCCCGTAGGACGATCGGCACAGCGGCACCTGGTTGCAGATGGCCGCGCCGTCGACCAGCCAGCCGATGACGCCGACGTCGGCGTACGTCAGGGCCGGGTAGTTGAAGATCGACGAGTACTTCTGCCGGCCGGTGACCAGCTTCTCGGTGAGGTCGGCCCGGTCGGCGCCGAGCGTCTCGGCCGCGGAGTACAGGTACATGCCGTGCCCGGCCTCGTCCTGCACCTTGGCCAGCAGGATCGCCTTGCGCCGCAGCGACGGCGCTCGGGTGATCCAGTTGCCCTCGGGCTGCATGCCGATGATCTCCGAGTGCGCGTGCTGCGCGATCTGGCGGATCATCGTCCTGCGATACGCGTCGGGCATCCAGTCCCGCGGCTCGATGCGCCGGTCGTGCTCGATCGTCGCCTCGAAGTGCTGCTCCACCGTCTCGGTCATGAGCTCGTCCATTCCTTCGCGACCATGGTCAGCACGTCGTAGGTGGCGACCGTCCTGCCGTCCTGGTTGGTGATCGTGGCGTCCCAGCGGACCTCGCCGTAGTCGCCGTCGCGCGGGCTGATCTGTTTGCAGGTCAGGGCCACCGTCATCTCGTCGCCCGGCTTCAGCGGGGTCACGAAGCGCAGGTTGTCGATGCCGTAGTTGGCGAGCACCGGCCCGAAGTCGGGCTGGACGAACAGCCCGGCCGCGAACGCGACGATCAGGTAGCCGTGCGCGACCCGGCCGCCGAAGAACGGGTTGCGCGCCGCGGCGTCCTCGTCGGTATGGGCGTAGAAGGTGTCGCCGGTGAATTCGGCGAAGTGCGCGACGTCCTCGAGCGTGACGGTGCGCGGCCCGGCGACGACGGTGTCGCCGATGCGCAGTTCGGCCAGCGACTTGGTGAACGGGTGCGGCTCGTCGGTGGCCCGTGCGGCGCCGGGCGTCCAGCGACCCGTGATCGCGGTCAGCATGTCGGGGCTGCCCTGCACCGCGGTGCGCTGCAGGTGGTGGAACACCGCGCGCATCCCGCCGAGCTCCTCGCCGCCGCCGGCGCGTCCCGGGCCGCCGTGCACGAGGGCGGGCAGCGGCGAGCCGTGCCCGGTCGACTCCGGCGCGGCGGCGGCGTCGAGCACGAGCAGCCGGCCGTGCCACGGCGCGGCGCCGAGCACCACCGTGCGGGCGAAGTCGGCGTCCTCGGTGACGATCGAACCGGCGAGGCTGCCACAGCCGCGGGCGGCGAGAGCCACGGCGTCGGCGGCGTCGCGGTAGCCCAGGACGGTACTGACCGGCCCGAACGCCTCGACGCTGTGCGGCTCGTCGCGGGACGGGTCGTCGGCGTGCAGGAGCAGCGGCGAGACGAACGCGCCGCGCTCGGCGTCGGCGCCCCGGACGTCGACGTGCTCGGGATCGCCGAAGGCGATGCGGCCGGCCGACTGCAGCGCCTTGACCGCCCGGCGCAACTCCTCGCGCTGCTCCAGCCCGGCCAGCGCACCCATGGTGACCGACTCGTCGGCCGGGTTGCCGACGACGACCTCGGCCAGCCGGTCGGCGGTCGCCTCGACGACGGCCTCGACGAGCCGGTCCGGGACGATCGCGCGACGGATGGCCGTGCACTTCTGGCCGGCCTTGACGGTCATCTCCTGCACGAGCTGGTCGACGTACCGGTCGAAGGTGGCGCTGCCCGGCTCAGCGTCGGGGCCGAGGATCGAGCAGTTCAGCGAGTCGGCCTCGGCGGTGAACGTGACCGAGCGACCCACCACGTTCGGGTGGGCGCGCAACCGGGCCGCCGTCGCGGCCGAGCCGGTGAAGGCGACGCAGTCCTGCTCGCCGAGGTGCTCGAGCAGGTCGCCGGCGCTGCCGCAGACGAACTGCAGCGTGCCCTCGGGCAGCAGCCCGGCCTCGACGATGAGCTCGACGACCCGGGCCGTGAGGAACGCGGTGGGCGTGGCCGGCTTGACAATCGAGGGCACCCCGGCGATCAGCGCCGGCGCCAGCTTCTCGAGCGGGCCCCACACCGGGAAGTTGAAGGCGTTGATCTGGACGGCTATGCCGGGCCCGGTCGTCAGGATGTGCTGGCCGACGAACCCGCCGGCCCGCCCGAGCGGCTCGACCGCGCCTTCGACGATCAGCCGGTCGTTGGGCAGCTCGCGCTTGGCCTTGCTCGCGTAGGACAGCAGCACGCCGATGCCGCCGTCGATGTCGACGCGGGAGTCACCGAGCGTCGCGCCGGTGCGCAGGGACAGCGCGTACAGCTCGGCGCGGTGCTCGCGCAGCAGGCCGCCGACCGCCTTGGCGAGCGCTGCCCGCTCGTGGAAGGTCAGCTCGCGCAGGGCCGGCCCGCCGACCTCGCGGCCGTGCCGTACGACGGCGGCCATGTCGACGCCGGCCGAGGAGACCCGGGCCACCTCGTCGCCGGTCACCGCATCGCGCACGGGTTGGCCGTCGGACGGGGCGAACCACGACCCGTCTACGTAGCTGCGCAGTACCGTCACGCGTCCTCCTGGACTTACCGACCGGACGTTCAGTAAGTTACTACGCGTACCTGGGCGCGGACAAGGGAGTACAGCCGATGCCGATACCCGATCGGGCGAGCGACACGGCGCGCCGCCGCGGCCGTCCCGGCTACGACGTCGAGTCGCTGCTGGCCGTGGCCGTCGAGGTGTTCAACGAGCGCGGCTACGACGGCACGTCCATGGAAGACCTCGCCCGCCGGTTGGGAATCGCCAAGAGCGCGATCTACCACCACGTGTCGGGCAAGGAGGAGCTGCTGCGGCTCTCGCTCGACCGCGCCCTCGACGGGCTGTTCGCGGTCGCCGACGAGGCCCGCGCGCTCGAGGTACCGGCCATCGCGCGGCTCGAGCACGTGGTGCGCGGCAGCGTCGAGGTGCTGCAGGCCCAGCTGCCGCACGTCACCCTGCTGCTGCGGGTACGGGGCAACACCGACGTCGAGCGGGCTGCCCTCGATCGACGGCGCGCCTTCGACCGCTACGTGGCCGGGCTCGTGCGGCAGGCCGAGAAGGACGGCGAGATCCGTCCCGACTTCAGCCCCGCGGTCACCGCCCGCTTGCTTTTCGGGCTGGTGAACTCCCTGGTCGAGTGGTACCGCCCGGGCCCGCGCCGCTCCGGCGCCCCGCTGGCCGACATCGTCTGCGGCTTCGCCTTCGACGGGCTGCGGGTCCGGCTCGACGACGCGACCCGGCCCGCGCAACGCGGCTGAACCGTCAGCCCGGGACGGCCTGCGGGAACGAGAACAGCCCGTGCGGGTCGTAGGTCTGCTTGATCTTCGTCAACCGGGCGACATTCGGCCCCCAGTAGGAGGTGGCGTAGTCAGTGAGCGTCGGGTCGGCGTAGTTGACGTAGGCGGAAGCTCCGACGTAGGGCAGCAGGACGCTGCGCTCCCGGTGCACGAACCGGTCGTAGCGGGTGGTGTCGTGGGCCTGGGCGAAGGGCCAGGTCGCGGTGTACTGGATGCTGGCCAGCGCGCTGCGCCACGGGAACGCCGTGCCTTCGGCGTCGACGTCGGCCACCGCGCCGCCGAGCGCATCGAACGACACCCCGCCCTCGACCATCCCGTCGA
>CAZZZE010000248.1:0-831 GCA_964658365.1 uncultured Jatrophihabitantaceae bacterium | reverse complement strand
CTGGACGGCGGCAACGATGGCCTGCACGCCCTTGTCCGGCAGCGCCGTGCCGAGGATCGCCGACGACGCGGCCTCGGGTTGGCGCTGCGCAGGTGTCCGGGCGGCGGCGATGCACTGGGTGGCCGTGCCGTCGCACCCCGCCGAAGCGAGCATCGCGGCGCCGTAGGCGTTGGACGACGGCTGGTTCGTGCGCGGCGCCGGGGTGTGGCGCAGCAGGGCCTTGACCTGCTTGGCGGGTGAGCCGGCGCCCGTCCAGACCGCGGTGACCGTCGCGCGCACCCCGCCGCCGGGCCGGGCCAGGATCTTGCAGGTGCTCCACAGTTCGCGGGGGGTCGTGGGCGACCACTGCTGCCAGGCCGACAGCACTTGCGCCGCATGGGCGCCCGACCACTCGAGGTAGACCTGTTTGACCGTCGGCGCGGTGCGGACCCGGAAGGTCAGCGAGGTGACGGCGCCGAAGCTGCCGCCGCCGCCGCGCAGCGCCCAGAACAGGTCCGGGTGCTCCCTCGCGCTGGCCGTGACGACCTGACCGTCGGCAGTGACGACCTGCGCCGATTTCACCTGGTCACAGGTCAGGCCGTAGAGCCGGGTGAGCAGCCCGACGCCCCCGCCGAGGGTCAGGCCGGTGATGCCGACGGTCGCGCAGGAGCCGGCGCCGATCGACACGCCCGCGGCGTCGAGCTTCTCGTAGACGTGACCGAGCAGGGCGCCCGCGCCGATGGTGGCCGTCATCGCGTCGTGGTCGACCCGGACGTCGTCGAGGCCGGCGAGGTCGACGACCAGGCCCGGACCCGACGACCAGCCGCCGTAGGAGTGCCCGCCGTTGCGGAT
>CAZZZE010000247.1:0-4528 GCA_964658365.1 uncultured Jatrophihabitantaceae bacterium | reverse complement strand
CTGGCCACCTTCGGCGACGACGCGATCGGCACCGTGTCCTCCGACGAGCTGGCCGCCGCGGCCGGCGTGAACTCGGCGAAGCTGCGCAAGGACCTGTCCTACCTCGGGTCGTACGGCATCCGCGGGGTGGGCTACGACGTCGGGACGCTCACCGAGCAGATCTCGCGGACGCTGGGCCTGACCGTCCACCACTCGGTGGCGCTGATCGGCGTCGGCAACCTGGGCCAGGCGCTGGCCGGGTACGCCGGCTTCGTCTCCCGCGGGTTCCGCATCACCGCGCTGCTCGACGCCGACCCGCGGCGCGTCGGCAGCGAGATGCGCGGGCTCGTCGTGCGCGACATCGACGACCTCGAGCGGGTCCTCGTCGAGCACCACGTCACGATCGCGGTCCTGGCCGTCCCGAGCGGCGTGGCTCAGTCGGTGTGCGACCGGCTCGTGGACGCCGGGGTCAGCAGCATCCTCAACTTCGCGCCGGTCGTGCTCTCGGTGCCGCCGCACGTCCACCTGCGCAAGGTCGACCTCGCGGCCGAGCTGCAGATCCTGTCCTTCCACGAGACCCGCAAGGCCGCTACCGCGCTGGCGCCGGACGAGTCGTTCACGCAGGCCGCGCGATGACCCGCGACGCCTGCGCAGCGAGCCGGAATCGCGTCCCCGTGCCGCTGACCGGGGGGCAGCGATGAGCCTGCTGGTGGTGGGGCTGTCGCACCGCACGGCGCCGGTCTCGGTGCTCGAGCGGGCCGCGGTGCCGGTCGACGACGTCCGTAAGACCGTCGAGGAACTGCACCGCGCCGAGATGATCAGCGAGGTCATGCTGCTCTCGACGTGCAACCGCATCGAGGTCTACGCCGACGTCGCGCGGTTCCACCCGGCGGTCGCCGAGATCACCACCGTGCTCGCGCGGCACGCGGGACTCGAGGTGGGCGACCTGTCCGATCACCTGTACGTGCACTTCGCCGAAGCCGCGGCCGAGCACATGTTCACCGTCTCCTCGGGGCTGGACTCGATGGTGGTCGGCGAGTCGCAGATCCTCGGCCAGGTGCGCAACGCCTACGCGCTCGGCACCGAGACCGACTCGGTCGGCAGCGTGCTGCACGATCTGGCTCAGACCGCGCTGCGCGTCGGCAAGCGCGTGCACAGCGAGACCGGGATCGACCGCGCGGGCGCGTCCATCGTGTCGGTGGCCCTCGACCGCGCGGAGGCGGTCCTCGGCACGCTCGAGGGCCGCACCGCGCTGATCGTCGGCGCCGGGTCGATGGCTGCGCTGGCCGGCGCCACCCTGCGCCGCCGTGGCGTCGGCGACATCGTCGTGGCCAATCGCTCGATGGACCGCGGCGCTCAGCTGGCCGAACGGCTCGGCGGCACGGCCGTCCCGCTGAGCGGGCTCGCCGACGCCGTGCCCGGCGCCGACCTGCTGATCACGTCCACCGGCTCGACCGGGCTCGTCGTCGAGGCCGACGCGATCGGCGCCCGCGACGACCGGCCGCTTGTCGTCCTGGACATCGCCCTGCCCCGCGACGTCGACCCGGCCGTGGCCGGTATCGCGGGGGTCACCTACGTCGACCTCGAGGCGTTGCGGGACGGCGGCGCCATGGTCAGTGACGCCGAGGTCGCCGCGGCCACCGCGATCGTGGCCGGTGAGCTGCGCGACCACCTCGCCGCCCAGCAGCAGCTGGCCGTGGCCCCCACCGTCACCGCGCTGCGGGCCCGGGCCAACCAGGTCATCGAGGGTGAGCTGTCCCGGCTCGACGGGCGCGTCCCCGAGCTGACCTCCGGCGAGCGGCGCGAGGTTGCCGACGCCGTGCGCCGCGCCGTCGAGAAGGTGCTGCACGCCCCGACCGTCCGGGTGAAGGAACTTGCCGCGACGCCGGGCGGCGACCAGTACGCGGCCGCCCTGCGCGAGTTGTTCGACCTCGACCCGGCCGCGGCCGAGTCCGTCGCGGCAGTGAAGAAGACGCGATGACCGCGACCCGCACCCTGCGCATCGGCACCCGGGCCTCAGCCCTCGCCCGCACCCAGACCGACCTGGTGGCGACGGCGCTCGGCGTGCCGACCGAGATCGTCCCGATCGTCACGGCCGGCGACCGCTCGAACGCCGCGCTCACCCAGATCGGCGGCACCGGCGTGTTCGTCTCGGCGCTGCGCACCGCGCTGATCGCCGGCGAGATCGACGTCGCGGTGCACTCGTTCAAGGACCTGCCGACCGCGCCGGCGATCGGCATCGCGCTGGCTGCGGTACCGCCCCGCGAGGACCCGCGCGACGCGCTCGTCGCCCGGGACGGGTTGACCCTCGGCGAGTTACCGCCCGGCGCGCGCGTCGGCACCGGCTCGCCGCGCCGTGCCGCGCAGCTCAACGCCCTCGGCCTCGGTATCGAGATCGTCGGGCTGCGGGGCAACGTCGACACCCGTCTCGCCAAGGTCGCCGACGGCGCGCTCGACGCGGTCGTCCTGGCCTACGCCGGGTTGCGCCGGTTGGGCCGGGCCGGCGAGGTCACCGAGGTCCTCGATCCGATCCAGGTGCTGCCCGCCCCGGCCCAGGGCGCGCTGGCCATCGAGTGCCGGGCCGACGACGACGGCGCGCTGGCCGTGCTGGCCGCCCTCGACGACCCCGACAGCCGGGCCGCAGTCCTCGCCGAGCGGGCGCTGCTCGCCGGGCTCGAGGCGGGTTGCTCGGCGCCGGTCGGCGCCCTGGCCGTCGTCGCCGAAGGCGAGCCACGTGACGGCGTCGAGGGCGTCACGTTCGAGATTTTTCTCCGTGGTTCGGTCACCGCGGCTGACGGCAGCGACGCCGTCCGGCTCTCGGTGACCGGACCCACCACCGATGCCGACGGGGTCGGGCGGCGGCTCGCTGCCGACCTGCTCGCCGACGGCGCTGACACCATGATGGGGAGCACCACATGACCCGCGTACGCAAGGCCGTAGGCCGAATCACCTTCGTGGGAGCCGGTCCGGGCGACCCCGGGCTGCTCACCACCCGGGCTGCCGAGGCGATCCGGGGCGCCGACGTCGTGGTCGTCGGTAGCGGCGTTCCCGCAGCCGTTACCGCGCTGGCGAGCGTCGAGGTCCGGCCGGCCGAGATCACGCCGGCCGAGACGGCCAAGGCGCTGCTCGCCGACGCGCGCAACGGGCTGACCGTGGCCCGGGTCGTCGCCGGCGACCCGTTCGTCGACGACACCACCGTCAAGGAGGCCCTGGCGGTCGCCCGCACGGTCGTCCCCTTCGAGGTCGTGCCCGGCGTCGGCCTGGGTGCCGGCACCGCCACGTACGCCGGCGTCCCGGTCGGAGCGGTCCGCACCGAGGCCGACCTGCGCGACCACGGTGCCACCGGCGCGGCGGACTACGACGCGCTCGCGCACGCCGCGGGCACGCTCGTGCTCACCGTCGACGCCGCCGACGTGCAGTCGGTGGGCGAGCAGCTCGTCGCCTACGGCCTCAAGCCCGACACCGCGGTGACAGTCAGCTGCGACGGCACGACCACCGGCCAGCAGACCGTTGCCGGCGTTGCCGGCGATCTCGAGCTGGCCGCCGTCGGCATGACCGGCCCGGTCGTCGTCACCGTCGGCAAGGCCGCGGCCCAGCGCGAGAAGCTGGCGTGGTGGGAGTCCCGCGCCCTCTACGGCTGGAAGGTCCTCGTCCCGCGGACGAAGGAGCAGGCCGGCACGATGAGCGAGCGGCTGCGCGGCTTCGGGGCGGTGCCGGTCGAGGTGCCGACGATCGCCGTCGAGCCGCCGCGCACGCCCACCCAGATGGAGCGCGCGATCAAGGGCCTGGTGACCGGCCGTTTCGAGTGGATCGTGTTCACCTCCACCAACGCCGTGCGGGCCGTGCGCGAGAAGTTCGAGGAGTTCGGTCTCGACGCCCGCGCGTTCGCCGGCGTCAAGATCGCCTGTGTCGGCGAGGCGACCGCCGACGCGGTGCGCGCGTTCGGCATCAAGCCCGAGCTCGTCCCGGCCGAGGACGCGTCGTCCTCCGAGGGCCTGCTCGCGATCTTCCCGCCCTTCGACGACGTGCTCGACCCGATCGACCGGGTGCTGCTGCCGCGCGCCGACATCGCCACCGAGACGCTGGCCGCCGGCCTGCGCGAGCTCGGCTGGGAGATCGACGACGTCACGGCATACCGCACGGTACGGGCGGCGCCGCCCGCGGCCGAGATCCGTGACGCCATCAAGTCCGGCGGCTTCCAGGCCGTCTGCTTCACGTCGTCCTCGACCGTGCGCAACCTGGTCGGCATCGCCGGCAAGCCGCACGCGCGCACCATCGTCGCGTGCATCGGCCCGCAGACGGCGGCCACGGCCACGGAGTTCGGCCTGCGCGTCGATGTCCAGCCCGAGACGGCGACCGTCCCCGCGCTGATCGACGCGCTCGCCGAGTTCGCGGTCGAGCGCGCGGCGGCCGAGAAGGAGAAGGCGGCCGCCACCGCGGCCAAGAAGGCCACCCGGACCTCGGCGCGGCGCGCCGCTCGCTGATCCCACCACCCCGCCTTCCCCACCGCCGTGGTCGCGAAAATCGGCCTCCGCAGCGACCACAGTGA
>CAZZZE010000246.1:0-4534 GCA_964658365.1 uncultured Jatrophihabitantaceae bacterium | reverse complement strand
AGCTGCCCATGGCGAACTCGTCCATGTTGGTCTTGCCGAGCATGACGATGCCGGCATCCTTGATCCGCGTGGTGATGGTGGCGTCGTAGGGCGGCCGCCAGCCCTCGAGGATCTTCGAACCCGCGGTCGTCGGCAGGCCCTTGGTGACCACGACGTCCTTCATCGCCAGCGGTACGCCGGCCAGCGGGCCGAGCGGACGCCCGGCCGCGCGGGCGGCGTCGACGGCGGCGGCCGCGCCGAGCGCGCCCTCGGTGTCGACGTGCAGGAACGCGTGCAGGTCGGCGTCGACGGCGGCGATGCGGTCGAGGTGGGCCTGCGTGACCTCGACGGCACTGGCCTCGCCGGATGCGACGAGCGCGGCGAGCTCGGCAGCGGTCCTGGTGATCAGCTCGCTCACTTACGCCTCCTCGGTCAGGATGCGCGGCACGCGGAACTTGTCGTCCTCGACCGAGGGCGCGCCGGCCAGCACGTCGGCGCGTGGCAGCGACGGGCGGACGACATCGGGGCGGTAGACGTTGGTCATCGGCACCGCATGCGACGTGGGCGGGATGTCCTGCGCAGCGACCTCGCTGACCCGCGCCACCGCCCCGAGGATGTCGTCGAGCTGGCCGGCGAACACGTCGAGCTCCTCGTCGGTAACCGCGAGGCGGGCAAGGTGGGCCAGGTGCGCGACGTCGGTTCGACTGACGCGAGGCGTGGATTCGGACACGACCCCTGAGTCTACGGACGCCCGCGCGCCGGTTGCCCGCGCGTCGCCCGGCAGGGGGGTCGTAATGACCGCGACACGTCCATGCGGCACCCTGTGCGCGTGTCCTACCTGATGCGGCTCGTGCTGCCCGACCGGCCGGGGGCGCTCGGCGCGGTGGCCACCGCCCTGGGCACGGTGGGCGCCGACATCCTCAGCGTCGACGTCATCCAGCGCGTGCCCGGCAGCGCCACCGACGACTTCGTGGTCGAGCTGCCGCCGGACAAGCTGGCCGACTCGCTGGTGTCGGCGGCGTCCACCGTCGAAGGGGTGCACGTCGAGTCGATCCGCCCTTACGCCGGCCAGATCGACCCGCACCGCGAACTGGAACTGCTCGACAAGCTCGGCCGCAACCCCGAGGACCCGCTGGCCGTGCTGGCCGACGGCTGCGCGCGGGTCTTCCGGGCCGGCTGGGCACTGGTCGTCGGCGCACCCCAGGGCGACGGGACCAGCGGCGGCCAGGGCACCGTGCTGGCCGCCGGCGGTGCCGCACCGGAGCTGACGTCGCTGTCGGTGCCCTGGTGGCCGCCGACACCGACCCGCCCGCTCGATCCCGACGATTCCTGGGCCCCCGCCGACTGGGGCCGGCTCGGCACGGAACTGGCGGTCACCGCGCTGGGCGAGCATGCGCTGCTCATCGGGCGCTCCACGCTGCGTTGGGTGCCGTCGGAGCTCGTGCGCCTGCAGCACCTGGCCGCGGTCGCGGCCACCGTCGCGCCGGTGCAGGCCGAGAGCAGCTGACCGGCCGGCGCGTCGTTAGGCTGCCCCCATGGCCCTGCTGCGCTCCTCGACCCGCTGGACGACCGCCGACATCCCCGACCAGACGGGTCGCACGGTCGTGGTCACCGGCGCCAACAGCGGGCTCGGTGCTGCGAGCGCGGCGGCGCTCGCCGGCGCCGGCGCCTCGGTGGTCCTGGCCTGCCGCAACACCGGCAAGGGCGAGCGGGCCGCCGCGGCGATGACCGGCGACGTCACGGTCCGCAGCCTCGACCTCGCGGATCTGTCGTCAGTGCGCGCGTTCGCCGAGGCCACCGGCCCGGTCGACGTTCTCGTCAACAACGCCGGGATCATGGCCGTGCCGCAGGGCCGGACCGCCGACGGCTTCGAGCTGCAGTTCGGCACCAACTTCCTCGGCCACTTCGCCTTGACCGGATTGCTGCTCGACCGGGTCGCCGACCGCGTGGTCACGCTGTCCAGCGGCGCGCACCGCATCGGCAGGATCGATCTCAGCGATCTCAACTGGGAGCACCGGCGCTACCGGCGCTGGCTGGCCTACGGGCAGTCGAAGCTGGCCGACCTCGTCTTCGCCTACGAACTGGCGCGCCGGCTCGAGGCGGCCGGGTCGTCGGTGCGTTCCGTGGCCGCGCATCCCGGATATGCCGCGACGGAGCTGCAGTCGCACACCGACACGTTCCAGGACGCGGTGATGGGTGTGCTCAACAAGGTGGTGGCCCAGAGCGGCGCGGACGGCGCGTTGCCGACCCTCTACGCCGCAACGGTGCCCGAGGTGCGCAACGGCGAGTTCTACGGCCCGGACGGGATCGGCGAGCTGCGCGGCTTCCCGCGACGTGTCGGGTCGTCGCGCGCGTCCAAGGACGCGCGCGTGGGCGAGAAGCTGTGGGCCGTCGCCACCGAGCTGACCGGGGTCTCGTTCGGCTGAACCGCCTCGTCCCCGGGCCCGATGCGCGTGGGGGCCGGCGGCTGGTACGGCGGCCGGACCGGCGGCGCGGTGTCGGCTCGGTCGTCGGTGCGCAGGTGCCGGACCCATGGCGCGTGGGGCTCGATCCGGCTGCACGCCCAGTTCCAGACCCGCTCGGCCCAGGGCATCGCCCACGGCACCGCGATGAGTACCAGGCTTCCGGCGATCCAGCCGCCCACGACGTCGCTGAACCAGTGGGTGTCGCGGTAGACCGTGCCCAGCCCGACCGTGACCGACAGGAACGCCGCGACCGCTGCGGCCAGGCGGCGGTGGTTGGTGGCGATGAAGGCCACGAGTCCGTAGAGCACCACGGCGTTGGACACGTGGCCCGACGGGTAGATGTTGCCGCCGTCGAAGATGCGGTGCGTGTTGGAGGTCTGCAGCGGCCCGAGCCGTCCGGTGGCCAGCTTGACGATGCCGACGCTGATGTTCAGCAGCACCAGTCCGACGCCGAGCGTGATCAGCGGCCGCGCGGTGCGGGTGCGCCAGGCCACCCAGCAGAACCAGGGCAGGAACAGCAGCGTGGCCGGGCCACGCTGGCCGAGGATCACGTAGGCCTTGATCCACGGCTTCCAGTCCGGGTACCGGCGTTGCAGATCCAACTTGAACACATCGGTGTCCAGGGTCAGCAGCGGGGAGCGGTAGACGACGCCGAGCGTCACCAGGACGTACACGAGTAGCAGGGCCGAGAAGCCCAGAACCCGGCGGGACGGACGACGCAGCACGCGACGGCGGTGTGAGCCACCGGTAGGCGCGTGCAATGCAGCCACGATGATGTTCTTTCCATAACTTGCTGTGAACTGGCTGGTCAGCGGCCGTGCGCAGGCGCCTCGAGTGGCCTAGGTCACTCGATCAGGAGTCATCGGCGCTGGCGCCGTCGTCGTCCGGTGCTGCTGGTGGACCGTCCTGCAACAGCGTACGGAAGCCGGCCTCGTCGAGGACCGGCACGCTCAGCTGTTCGGCCTTTTCCGCCTTGCTGCCGGCGTTCTCACCGACCACGACGTAGTCGGTCTTCTTCGACACCGACCCCGAGAACTTGCCGCCTCGGGCCAGCACGGCCTCCTTCGCTTCATCGCGCGAGAAGCCGGACAACGATCCGGTAACGACCAGCGTGAGGCCCTCGAGGGTGCGCGGGACGGAGGTGTCGACGTCGTCCTTCGTGCGCACGCCGGCGGCCGTCCACTTCTCGACGATCTCGCGGTGCCAGTCGACGGTGAACCACTCGACGACGGCCTCGGCGATGATGCCGCCGACGCCCTCGGCCTCGGCAAGCTGCTCGACCGACGCGGCCCGGATGGTGTCGAGGTCGCCGAACTGGGTGGCGAGCGCCCGCGCCGCGGTGGGACCCACGTGGCGGATCGACAGCGCCACGATGATGCGCCACAGCGGCCGGGTCCGAGCCTCGGCGAGGTTGGCGACGAGCTTCTCGCCGTTGGCCGACAGCACCCGGCCCTCGTGGACCTGGTCGGCCGGGTCGGCGCGTTTCGCGGCTCGGGTGTAGCTGGGCACGCGAGCCAGCAGGGCGCGGGCCTCGGTCTCGTCGCCGTCGGGCGTGGGCGCGAGGCGGAACAGGTCGCCCTCGTCGGTGAGCACGCCGGAATCGAGCAGCGCGGCAGCGCCCTCGTAGCCCAGGGCCTCGATGTCCAGCGCGCTGCGCGAGGCGAGGCTGAACAACCGCTCACGCAGCTGGGCCGGGCAGCTGCGGGTGTTCGGGCAGCGATAGTCCTTGTCGCCCTCCTTCTCGGGCGCGAGCGTCGATCGGCACGCCGGGCACTTGGTCGGCATCTTCCAGCGCCGGGTGCCCTTCGGCCGCAGCGCGATGACAGGCGCCACGATCTCGGGGATGACGTCGCCGGCCTTGCGCAGCACGACGGTGTCGCCGACCCGGACGTCCTTACGGGCGACCTCCCACTGGTTGTGCAGCGTCGCGTTCTCGACCGTGGACCCGGCCACCTTGACCGGTTTCATGATCCCGAACGGCGTGGCCCGGCCCGTCCGCCCGATGTTGATCCGGATGTCGAGCAGCTCGGTGTTGACCTCCTCCGGCGGGTACTTGTAGGCGATCGCCCAGCGGGGCGCGCGGCTGGTCG
>CAZZZE010000245.1:366-4540 GCA_964658365.1 uncultured Jatrophihabitantaceae bacterium | reverse complement strand
CTATGCCCGCTGCCGGGCGCTCGCCGCCGAGCACGGCAAGACCTTCCACCTGGCGACGCTGCTGCTGCCGGTCGAGAAACGGCCGTTCGTGCACGCCCTGTACGGCTTCGCCCGGCACGTCGACGACATCGTCGACGTCACCCCCTTGCTCACCGACGCCGAGCGGGCCGACCGGCTGGTCGGCTGGAGCGAGGAGTTCCTCGCCGACCTGACCTGGGGCGAGACGTCGGACCCGATCAGCCGCGCGCTGCTCGACACCGTCGCCCGCTGGTCGATCCCGCACAGCTACTTCGCCGACTTCCTCGACTCGATGCGGATGGATCTCACCGTCCGCAGCTACGCCACCTACGACGACCTGCGCACCTACATGTGGGGATCGGCGGCCGTGATCGGGCTGCAGATGGCGCCGATCCTGGGCCGTCGCGACGACAGCGTGCGCTGGGACGTGATCGAGGCGCACGCCATCGACCTGGGGCTGGCCTTCCAGATGACCAACTTCCTGCGCGATGTCGCCGAGGACCTGCGCCGCGGGCGGGTCTACCTGCCCCAGGAGTCGCTGGCCATGTTTGGCGTCGACGCCGAGCGGCTGCGCCGCGGCGTGGTCGACGAGTCCATCCGCAACCTGATGGCCTGGGAGATCGAGCGGACCCGCGGGCTGTACGCCGCGGCGGCACCCGGCATCGAGCTGGTGCACCCGACCTCGCGGGACTGCCTGCGGGCCGCGCTGACGCTGTACTCCGAGATCCTGGACGAGATCGAACAGGCCGACTACGACGTGTTCTCGAGCCGGCTCAAGGTCGGCCAGCGGCGCCGCGCAGCGGTCGGCGTCAGCGCCCTGCGCGGCGCGGTACGCGCCCGCCGGCGGACCCCGACGAGCGTCCCGCCCACACCCACAGCGTCAAGGTGAACAGGATCAGCGCGAAGCCGAACACCAGGTCCTCGACCGGTGCGTATGCGATCCGCACCCCGATGATCTGGTCGCGGTCGTAGCGCACGATCTTCAGGCCGGTCAGCACGCCGTTCACCACCAGCTGGAAGAACAGCATGATCGCGTAGGCCGTCCAGAACCCCTTGCGCAGCAACAGCCGGGTACGCAGGACGGCGAGGTCGAGCAGGGCCGCGAGGAGCACGCCGAGCAAGGCGGCGACGGTGTAGGTCATCGCTCGTCGCCGAAGGTCCAGTCCGGGCGGCGGACCCGCACCGCCTCGAGCGTGAGGATGGCGCACACCGGGATCACGAGGAAGAACAGCAGTTCCTCCAGCGGCAGCGAGCCGGGCAAGGTGACCCCGACGAGGTAGGCGCCGTCGTAGTGCCATGCGCCGGCACGGATCTCCAGGACGTCCCACACCGCGAACACGACGGCCACCGGCGCCACGGCCAGCGCCAGGCGCCGCCAGCGTCGGTACACGCCGACGTGCAGCAGCACCTCGAGCGGTGCGGTGCCGACCAGGCAGGCGGCCAGGACGGCCAGGTAGGTGAGGTCCACGACGGCGCTGGGTGTCCTAGAAGCCGGCGACCTGGGCGCGGCGCTTGACCTCGGTGCCGCGGTTCTCGCGCAGGGCCTGGATCGGCGTGCCGGGCAGCGAGTCGTCCGCACGGGCCAGCCAGTCGAGGATCTCCTCGTCGGCGTAGTGGGCGTCGCGCAGCAGGGTGATCACCGCGGGCAGCGACTTGACCACCTGGCCGTCCTTGATCATGTCGGCCGGCACACCCCGCCGCCCGGATTCGGGGTCGAGACCGGCGATGAGGTGACCGTCGCGGATGTACTGGGTCACCCGGGTGACCCGGCAGTCCAGGGCCTCGGCAGCCTGGTCGAACGTCAGCAACTCCATGCCTCCAGCCTGCCATGATCGGGGAATGACGCTGCCGCCGGAGATCGAGCCGGAGAACAAGGACTGGACGTTCGTCGTGGCCGACGGCTGCGCCGAGTGCGGGTTCGATCCCACGACGGTGACACCGGCTGGCGTCGGGGCCCGGCTGCGGGCCACCATCCCCCGGTGGACGGCGGTGCTGGCCCGCCCTTCGGCCGCCGAGCGGCCCGGACCGACCGTGTGGTCGCCGCTCGAGTACGGCTGCCACGCCCGCGACACCTGCCGGATCTGCCGCGGACGGCTGAGCCTGATGCTCGAGCACGACAACCCCGAGTTCGCGAACTGGGACCAGGACGAGACGGCCGTCTCCGAGGCGTACTGGACGCAGGACCCGGCCGCGGTGGCGGCCGGGTTCGCCGAGCAGGCCGGTGCCGCCGCCGCGCTGTTCGACACCGTGACGGCCGACCAGTACGGGCGTCCGGGGCGGCGCGACAACGGCTCCCTGTTCACCGTCGAGTCGTTCGGGCGGTACTTCCTGCATGACATCGAGCACCATCTGGTCGACGTCTCGGGATAGGTCGTCGCCCGTCGGCGATGATCGTGCCCGTGCTGCACCCGCGACGTCCGACCGTGCGCCGCGCGCGCGACACCTGGTGGACGTACGCCATCGCCGCCGTCGGCGCGCTGGCGCTCATCGTGACCGCGGTGGCGCTGCTCGCCCGCACGATCGACTCGACCTGGCAGCCGGCGATCGTGACCGCCGCGTTCGCCCACCAGCTGTTGTGGGCCGCGCCGGTGGCCTTCGTCCTGCTGGCCGCGGTGCGCCGGTGGTACGCCACCGGCGTCGCGGTGCTGCTGCTGGCGCTGGCGGTACTCAGTCAGCTGCCGCTCTACGTCGGCGCGGACGCACCGGCGGGCGGCACCCGGCTGACCGTCCTGCAGGCGAACCTCAAGGTCGGGGCCGCCGACGCGGGCGCGCTGGTGCGCACCGTCCGCCGCGAACACGTCGACGTCCTGTTCACCGAGGAGCTGACGACCTCGGAACGCACGCGCCTGATCGCCGCGGGGCTCGGCCGTACGCTGCGCTATCGCTACGACGCCGTGCTGGCCGGCGGCGGCGGCGGACTAGGCATCTGGAGCCGCTACCCGCTCTCGGGCGGACGCAACCTGCCGAACTACCGGTTGGGCGTGCTGACGGCGACCGTGATGCTGCCTGGTGGCCGCACCACCACCGTCGTCGCCGTGCATCTCTTGCCGCCCTACCCGTACCCGTCGCACATCTGGGCTGGCGAGATCCGCCGGCTGCGCACCCTTCTCGACCGGACGGCCGGCAGCGCGCTCGTCGGCGGCGACTTCAACTCCACCACCGACAACGCCCGATTCCGCGACCTGCTCGGGCACGGTTATGCCGACGCCGTCGAGCACGTCGGGGCGGGATACCTGCCCACCTACCCGACCGACCGCTTCACCGGCCCGCTGATCGCGATCGATCACGTGCTGACCCGCGACGCCGACGCGCTCGACGCCCGCACGGTCTCGCTGCCCCGCTCGGATCACCGGGGGCTGTTGGTGCACCTGCGGCTGCGCCCTACGGTGAACGGGTGACGACCGTCGGCTCCCTGCTCGACCGGCTGCGGGACCTCGTCCCGCCCGACCACGTGCTCGACGACCCCGACATCACCGAGCGCTTCTGCCACGACGACGCCGAATGGGCACCGTACGGCCGGGCGCTGGCTGTCGTCCTGGCCCGCGACGTCGACGAGGTGCAGCGGGTCATGCGTTTCTGCATCGACACCGGCACTCCGCTCGTGCCACGCGGGGCGGGCACCGGGCTGTCGGGCGGGGCCAACGCTGGGGACGGCGCGGTCGTGCTGAGCCTCGAGCGGATGGCCGAGATCGTGGAGATCAACCCGCAGGAGGGGCTCGCGGTCGTTCAGCCCGGGGTCGTCAACCAGGCGCTGCGCGAGGCCTGCGCCGCCCACGGCCTGTGGTACCCGCCGGACCCGGCCAGCGCACCGTGGTCGACGATCGGCGGCAACGTCGCGACGAACGCCGGCGGGCTGTGCTGCGTCAAGTACGGCGTCACCCGCGACTACGTCCTGGGCCTGCAGGTCGTCACGGGCACCGGCGAGATCGTCCGGCTCGGCCGGCGCACTGCCAAGGGCGTCGCCGGCTACGACTTGGCCGGGCTGATCGTCGGGTCCGAGGGCACGCTCGGCGTCGTCACCGAGGTGACGGTCAAGCTGCGCCCGGCCCGGCCGCCGGAGCAGACCATCGCCGGCTACTTCGACTCGATCGTCGCCGCGGGAACGGCGGTGGCCGCCGTCGCGGCGTCGGGCGTCGTGCCCTCCGCCCTGGAGCTC
>CAZZZE010000245.1:0-356 GCA_964658365.1 uncultured Jatrophihabitantaceae bacterium | reverse complement strand
GTCGACAAGCACTGCCTCAAGGCCGTGGACGACTGGAAGAACATGGGCCTGTCGGTGGACGCCGAGGTCGTGCTCCTCGCCCGAACCGACGCGCCCGGGGCCGCCGGCGACGCCGAGGCCGCCGCGGTCCTTGCCGCGTTCGAGGGCGCCGGCGCAACCTGGGCCGCGGTGTCGGCCGACGAGCGGGAGTCCGAGGCACTCTTCGACGCCCGCCGGTTGGCCTACCCCGCGCTCGAGCGGCTGGGGCCGGTGCTGACCGAGGACGTCTGCGTGCCCAAGGCCGCCGTGCCCGAGATGCTCGCCCGCATCGAGCGCACCGCCGCCCGGCACGACACGCTCATCGCGAACATCGCCCA
>CAZZZE010000244.1:0-4548 GCA_964658365.1 uncultured Jatrophihabitantaceae bacterium | reverse complement strand
GGGCACCGCGAGCTGGCGGGCCGAGACGCCGGTGGCTAGGACGACGTGCTCGGCGGGCAGTACGGACCCGTCGCGCAGCACCACCTGCTGCCGCTCGACGTCGAGGGCCTCGACCTCGGTGCCCAGCCGCAGCTCGATGTCGTGCGTGCGGTACAGGTCCTCCGGCAGGATCAGTTTGAGCGCCGACCCGGTCTTGTCGCCCACCAGCGACTTCGACAGCGGCGGCCGCTCGTAGGGCAGGTTCGGGTCGCTGTCGAGAACAGTGATCGAACCGGCGTAGCCGGCCGTGCGCATCGCGACGGCCGCCGAGACACCGGCCGCGCTCGCGCCGATGATGACCTGTCCGGGCGTGGTAGTCATGATGCCGATCTGCCAGAGGGATGGGTTCTCCATTGTCTTACACCGCCACCCCGGCCCGCTTTCCGGCTGTTCCGGTGTGTGGGACCAATTCTTCGGCGCAGAAGCAATACGAGGGCGATCGTCATCGCCAACTGCTATCCAACTGAGATGAAATTACCGCCGTGAGGCACGTAATATAGCGCTCCCATGCCCAAAACCACATCGTTGCAATGGATCAAGAGAGCACATGCAAACGCAGCCGGATGATCTGCTCGGGAGACCGAGCATGAACGACACGTCCGCAGGCAAGGCCCTGGCGCTGCTCGACGCATTCATCAGCTCACGGGCCATTCTCGGGGTGTCCGAACTGGCGGAATTGGCGCGTTTGCCGAAATCCACCGCGCACCGGCTGCTGAACGTGCTCGTCGAGGGCGGATATCTGCAGCGCATCGCTGATCAGTACAGCCTCTCTGACCGGATGTTTGAGCTCGGGAACCACACCCGGCTGGTCCGGCCGAACGGGCTGCGCGACCGCGCGATGCCGTTCATGGCCGAACTCTTCGCGCAGACCCGACAGACGATCCACCTTGCCGTACTCGTAGGTACGGACGTGCTCTACCTCGAGAAGATCTTCGGCCACGAGTCGCTGCGGTTGGGCACCGCCGTGGGCAGGCGGCGGCCCGCCTACGCCACGGCACTGGGCAAGGCGATGCTGGCCTTCGCCGAGCAGGAGCCGGCGGAATGGAGCCGGCGGATCCGCTATCACCGCTACACCGCGCACACCATCACCAGCCCGGACCTGATGAACCGCTCGCTGGCGCGGGTCCACGACGAGGGCTTCGCGACCGACTCCGAGGAATCCATGCTCGGAGTGGCGTGCCTGGCCGTCCCGATCCTCAACCGCTCGAACGACCGCGCCATCGCCGCCCTGTCGCTGAGCACCTCGGTGAACAACGGCTCGGCGCGCCGCTACCGGCAGGCACTGACCAAGGCCGCCGAGCAGCTGTCCGCGCAGCTGGCTCCCCCGGCCGGACCGGAGTGCACAGCAGACCTGCGCCCCCGCACCGCCGGAGCTAGTTCTCGACCGTAACTCCGCTGAGCACGATGTCGGCGACCTCGGCCGGGTCGACCGGCTGGCCCAGCAGGATGCCGACGGCGCAGGCGTTGAACAGCACCGACACCAAGGTGTTCGAGTTGTGCGGGCGCAACTCCCCCGCCGTGACGCGCGCGGCCAGGTAACTACCCAGCAGTTGCTGGGTCTCGTCGAGCATCTCGTCGAGGCCCGCCTTGATCATCGGGTTCGCGATGCCGGACACGAACAGCCCGATCAGCGGGGCGCGCTCGCTCATGATGCGGCTGAACCCGGTGACCACCTCAGGCACGACGACCGACGCAGGACGCTCGCCCGCCCCGCTCAACAACTGGCGTAGCTCGGCGGCGAAACCCCGCTCGACGATCACTGCGACCAACAGGGCTTCCTTGTTGGCGAAGTAGTGGTAGATCAGCCCTGAGGTCACCCCGGCGCCGGCGGCGAGGTCACGCGTCGTGGCGGCGTCGAAGCCCTTGCTGCCGAACACCTGCAACGCGGCGTCCAGGATGCGTTCGCGACGCCATTCGGCGAGTTCGCGCCGCCGCATGGGCATCGGCTCGTCGGTACCTAGCTGCGTCGACATCTCGGCGCCCTTCGTGGTTGGCCGTACAACGGGCTGCGGAATCACCACCGATGGTCGCAGCCCCGGCCGGGTAGGCGGCGCGTCGGGTGTCAGCCTCGACTACCGACGTCGACGAAAACGTCGCCGTCCTCGACCTTCACCGGATACGTACGCACGCCGCCGTTGGCCGGCTGGCACAGCGCCGCACCGGTCTGTAGGTCGAAGCGGGCAAAGTGCAGCGCGCACTCGACCTGACAGCCGTCGATGTAGCTCTCGGCCAGCGAGTAGGTGTCGTGCGTGCAGGTGTCGTCGATCGCGTAGAACGCGCCCTCGGTGTGGAACACCGCGATGGGCGGGTCCACGTCGAGGGTCGTCGCCTCACCGTCGTCGATGTCGGTGACCGCGCATACCCGGTTCCAGGTGACCTGCGTGCTCGTCGATTCCATCTAGATTCCTTTGCCGGTCGTACGGTCGATGACTAACTGTAGGTGAGGAAGCTGTCTACGAGTGCGTTGAACTCGTCGGCGTGCTCGAGCTGAGCCCAGTGCCCGCAGCGGTTCAGCAGCACCATGCGTGAGTTGGGAATCGTGGCGGTCAACTGCAGGGCTGCCTCGAAGTGCGTCACGCGGTCGTCGCGGCCATGGATCAGCATCGTCGGCACCGGCAGGCTGTTCAGCGAGGCGACCAGGCTCGGCTCCAATGCCATCCGCGGGCCCCCGCGCAGAAACTCCAGCCAGTTCTGGTTGTGCTCGGCGTACTTGTGGGCCGTCGCCGACCGCTCGGCGGCGAGCTCGTCACTGCCCATTGCCGGGTCGAAGCACATGATCCGCACGAGCCGCTTCATGTTCTGCGGCGACGGGTCCTGGTAGGCCTCGGTGAGGATTCGGATGCCCTCGGACGGGCCGGCGGGTGAAAACATGTTCGTCCCCGCCGGGTTGCCGACGCCCATCGTGACCAGGTGCGAAACCCGGTCGGGATAGGTGGCAGTGAACTCAAGAGACATCGCACCGCCCATGGAATTGCCCAGCAGCGCGACCTTCTCCAGCTCGAGAGCGTCAACGAGTTGCCGGATCGCCTCGACCCCATTGCGGCCCGTCGCGAGGGACTGCGGGCTGGATTCGCCCCACCCCGGCATCGTGACCGCGATGGCGCGGTAGTTGCGCGACAGCGCGGCCACGTTGGGGGCGAAGTTGCTCCACCCGGTAGCACCCGGTCCGCCCCCGTGGATCATCAGAATCGGGTGTCCGGCGCCCGCCTCGTTGATCTGGATGCGGTAGTCGGGCGTGTCGACGAGCCGGCTGGTGCTTTCAAAGGTCACCTCTGCGACAGCGGTCACGTCACGCGCCCTGGTCGGGGAAACGCTCGGTTGCGGCGTCGGGCATGGGCCACTTGGCGCTGGTCATGAACTCCGCCCAGCGCTTGTAGAACATCCGCTGCGCCGACTCGCCGAACAGGTGGGGCGAGATCTGCCCGGGGAACCGGTCGTCCGGCCCCTCGTGCCCGAGACCCATCGTGTAGTTCAGCGCCATCTTGTGCACCTGCGGACCGTGGCCCGCCAGGTTGCCCGAGATCAGACCCCAGTTCTCGCCGTCGTCCTGCTCGGCCATACCGGCCGGCCCGAACTGCGTCTGGGTGAGCCAGCGGGTGGCTTCCTTCACATCGTCCGGCGCGTCCTTGTCGACGAAGACGAACGACCAGATCTCGAAGCTGTTCGGGCCCTTCGGCTGCCAGACCCGCAGCGTGCGGGCCGGGTTGAGCCAGGAGAAGTTCGGGAAGATGTTGCAGTGCAGGCCGTGGCTGTTGCGGCGGTCGGTGCCCAGGCGGGCCTCGAGCTCCGGCAGGATCGACTTCTCGTACTCGTCGATGATCGGGTCGCCACCGGTCGAGGCATAGCTCTGCATGCTCTCGACGCTCAGGAAGCCCGTGCCGTGCCCGTACGGCGAGGCGAACTGCCGGCCGGCCTTGAGCATCATCTCGGCGCCGAGCTTGGCCTGCTCGGCCATCTCGCGGCGCTCGGCCATCTCTGGCGGTGCGATGACCGAGAAGTTCGAGACGTGGGTGAACTGGGCGTGGTAGGAGTCGCCAGCGAACTGCTCGGCAGCCAGCTTCCAGTTCGCCGGGATCTTGGCCTTGGTGACCCCGCCGAGGATCTCGATGCCACCCTCGCGGCGGTCGAAGTAGAAGTCGATGAAGAACTTCATGTCGCCGAGGTACTCCTCGAGCGGCGGCACGCTCTCGTCGAAGCAGCCGAAGATGAAGCCCTTGTAGTTCTCGACGCGAGCGACCTCGCCCAGCCCCCACTGGGACTTGTCGATCTCGCTGTGGTACGCGTCCTGCTCGTTGGGGACGTTGATCAGCTTGCCGGACGTGTCGTAGGCCCACCCGTGGTAGGTGCAGGTGAACGCCTTCGCATTGCCGAGGTCGGCGCGACAGACCCGCATGCCGCGGTGCCGACAGAAGTTCAGCAGGGCCTTGACCGACTTGTCGCGCTGGCGGACGACGAGGATCGGGTCGGCGCCCATGTAGGTCGAGAAGAAGTCGCCCGGCTTCGGGATCT
>CAZZZE010000243.1:0-4563 GCA_964658365.1 uncultured Jatrophihabitantaceae bacterium | reverse complement strand
GGTCGAGGTGCTGGTCAACTCCACCGACGGGCGCAAGGACGGCGCCACCGGTCGGGTCTCCGGCCGCGCGCGCGACGGCCGGCTGGTGCACGTCGGTGCCGACCCGGCGCTCGTGCGCCCGGGCGACATCGTGACCTCGACGGTCACCTACGCCGCACCCCACCACCTGGTGGCCGACGCCGGCGTCACGGCCCACCGTCGCTGGCGTGGCGCGGGCGAGACGGCGCACGCCTCCCCGGCACCGGCGCTGCTGAGCATCGGCAGCCGTCCGCCGGCCTGAGGCATCAGCGCCGCTTCGGCCGTCCCGGCGCGTCGGTCTCGGCCGGGGCGACGGGTCGCAGCGACGGCACGGCCACGGCGACCAGGCCGCGGAACGTCGCCCCCAGCAGGTCGAGGTAGTCGAAGGAGTCGCGCCACAGCGTGATCCGCCCGTCGACGACGTCGAAGCGGCCGCTCACCCAGAACTGTGAGCGGAACCGGCCGAAGCTCAGGACGTCGGTGCGCTCGGTCAGCACCGTCGGCCCGCTCGCCGAGATCGCGTGCACGTAGACCTCGAACGATGCCGACGGCCGGTCCATCAGCGAGAGGGCCCGCAGCACGCGGTCGCGACCACGGATCGTCGGCAGGCTGACGTTGACGTAGTCGATGTTGTCGTCGATCAGCTCGCTCGCCCGCTCGAGATCGGAGTCGGCGAGCGCGTCCAGGAACGCTTCGACGACATCGCGCGGCGCGGTCGGGGTGGTGAGCGGATTGCGAGACGTGGAGGGTCCCAGGACCATCGGCCGAGCATAGGGCGGCGGCGAGTGCACGTCGCGCCGTGACCGGGACCGGGCGGAATCAGTCCGGGATGAGTGCGCGCCGCTCGGCGACCTCGGCCTCAGCCTTGGCGATCCGTGCCGCGTCCCCGGCCTTGACCGCGCGCTCGAGCTTGGCCTCGGCCTCGGCCAGCCGGTCCTTCATGGCCGCGAGGAACGGGTTCGCCGACGCGCTGGCCTGGCGCCACTCGGCGTCGACGGCGTCGCGGACCCGCTGCTCGGCGGCGCGCATGCGGTCGTCCAACCGGCGCATCGCGTCGCGCGGGACGTGCCCGATCTCGTCGTACTGGGACTGCAGGTCACGCAGGGTGCTCTGCGCGCTCTTCGGATTGCCGACGTCGATCTTCTCGGCCGCGGCGATGAGCTCTTCCTTCTTGTGCTGGTTGGCGACCTGCTCGGCGTCGCGCTCGGAGAACACCTCGGACCGGCGGGTGAAGAAGGCGTCCTGGGCGGCGCGGAAGCGCGTCCACAGCGCGTCCTCGACGTCGCGGCCCGCCCGCCCGGCGGCCTTCCACTCGGTCATCAGGTCGCGCATCGCGGTGCCGGTGTCGCGCCAGTCCGACGATCCGGACAGCTCTTCGGCGCGGGCGATGAGCCGCTCCTTGACCTGCTTGACGGTGTCGCGCTCGGCGTCGAGCTGGGCGAAGTGCTGCCCGCGCCGGCGGCCGAAGGCGTCCCGGGCCGCCGCGAAGCGCTTCCACAGCGCGTCGTCGGTCCTGCGGTCGATGCCCTTGATCTGGCGCCACTCCTCGACGATCGTGCGCAACCGCTCGCCGGAGCTCTTCCACGACGTCGCCGACTCGGCGATCTTCTCGGCCTCGGCGACGAGCGCCTCCTTGGCCGCGATGGCTTCGGCGCGGGCCTGCTGCTTCGCCGCCGCCGCCTCGCCGGCCTTCTCCTCGGCCTTGCCGGTGAGGGCGTCGAGCCGGCTGGCCAGGGTGGCGAGGTCGCCGATCGCTGCAACGGTGTCGAGGCTGGCCTTGAGCGTGCCGGCGTGGACCCGCGTGCTGGCCGGGTCGCCGGCACCGGAGGCCAGTCGCTTCTCAAGCAGCGTCACCTCGGTCGCGAGATCCTCGTAGCGCCGGGTGTAGAACGCCAGGCCGGCGGCCTGGTCACCGGCCTGCCACGAGCCGATGGCCCGCTCACCGTCGGACGTGCGGACGTAGACGGTGCCGTCCTCGTCGATCCGTCCCCATTCCATGACACAGCATTGAACACGATCGTGCTGCGAACGGGCCGACTAGCCTCGCGCAGGTGATCTCAGCCGTCGCGTTCTGCCCGCAGGCACCCGTTCTGGTGCCGGACGTCGCCCGAGGTGCGGCGGCCGAGCTGGACGTGCTGCGGGCGGCCTGCCGCACCGCGATCGGCAGGTTGGCGGCACCGGGCCGGCAGCTGGTCCTACTGGGCGGCGGCGAGCGGGCCGCCGCGCACGGCCCGACGTCGCGCGGCTCGTTCGCCGGGTTCGGCCTGGACCTCGAGGTAGCGCTCGGATCGGACGAGCCAGGCCCGACGGACCTGCCGCCGTCGCTGGCCGTCGGCGCCTGGCTGCTGCGCGACGCCCTCGGGCCGGACTGCGGCGCGGTCGGCTGGACGATCGCCGGCGGGATCGCCGTCGACCCCCCACGTGACGAGGTCGGGCTGCTCGTGGTGGGCGACGGGACGGCGCGGCGCAGCGTGCGCGCCCCCGGCTACCTCGACGGGCGGGCCGCCCACTACGACGACACGATCGCCGCTGCGCTGGCCGGCGGCGACCCGGCCGCCCTGTCGGCGCTCGACCCGCACCTTGGTGCTGCGCTGCTCGCAGCCGGGGTGCCGGCCTGGCGGGGCGTCGGCGAGTTGCTGGCTGGCACGAGCTGGCAGGCCGAGGTGCTCTACGACGACGCCCCGTACGGGGTCGGATACCTTGTGGCGTCCTGGACCGCGCATGGCTGACGACACCCGCCACCTCCGCGTCCTGGCCGTCGTGGGGCCCACCGCCACCGGCAAGTCCGACCTCGCGGTCGCTCTGGCCCAGCGCCTCGGCGGCGAGATCGTCAACGCCGACTCCATGCAGCTCTACACGGGCATGGACATCGGCACGGCCAAGCTGCCACCGGACGAGCGCGGCGGCGTGGCGCACCACCTGCTCGACGTCTGGCCGCTGGCCAAGTCCGCCGCGGTGGCCGAGTACCAGACCCTGGCCCGCGCAGCGATCGTCGACATCCACGGCCGCGGGCACCTGCCGATCCTGGTCGGCGGCTCGGGCCTCTACCTGCGCGGCGCCCTCGACGACCTCGACTTCCCCGGCGAGAACCCCGCGATCCGCGCCGGGCTCTACGCCGCCCTCGACGAGATCGGGCCCGAGGCGCTGCACGCCCGGCTGGCCCAGGTCGACCCGGTCGCTGCGGCGGCCATCCTGCCCACCAACGGTCGCCGCATCGCGCGGGCGTTGGAGGTCATCGAGCTGACCGGTCAGCCGTTCATGGCCCGCATGCCCGGCTTCGACTCGATCTTCGACACGACGCAGCTGGGGCTCGACCGCACCGACCTCGACGTCCGCGTCGAATTGCGGGTGCAGCGCATGCTCGAACGCGGCCTGCTCGAAGAGATCCGCGCGTTGCTGCCGCGGGGCCTGCGGGCGAGCCCGACGGCGGGCAAGGCGCTGGGCTACCAGCAGCTGCTGGCCGTCCTGGATGACGACGGCCGGGTGATCGGCGACCTCGACGACGCGATCGCCCTGACGGTGCGCGGCACGCTGCGCTTCGTGCGCCGCCAGCGCCGGTGGTTCCGCCGCGACCCTCGGGTGCGCTGGCTCGACGCGGCCGCCCCCGATCTGCTCGACGCGGCGCTAGCCGGCGCCGCACCGCCCGCGTGAGCGGCCGTACGCTCGAACCATGCACCTCGTCAAGGGTCACGGCACCGAGAACGACTTCCTGGTGCTGCCCGACCTCGACGGCGGCTTCGATCTGACGCCCGCACTGGTGCGGGCGCTGTGCGACCGGCGTGCCGGGCTCGGCGCCGACGGGGTCCTGCGCGTCGTGCGCAGCGAGAACGACCCGGAAAGCAAGGAGTTCGCGGCCGAGGCGCCGTTCTTCATGGACTACCGCAACGCCGACGGCAGCATCGCCGAGATGTGCGGAAACGGAGTTCGCGTTTTCGTACGGTATCTCCAGCGTGAGTCGCTCGTTGGAGATAACGCGGCGGTGGCGACTCGCGGCGGTGTCCGACGTGCGCGGACCTGCGGAGGCGGAGACGTCACTGTGCAGATGGGTTTGCCCCGGATTCTCGCCGACCGGCCGATCGCCACCGCCGCCTCACACTCCGGGCCGTCCCTGCGCGCCGAAGGGGTTGCGCTCGAGATCCCCAACCCGCACGTCGTCGTGCCCGTCGCCGACCTCGAGACGCTGGCCGCGCTCGACCTCACCACCGCCCCGACCGTCGCACCGGGGCTGCCGCACGGCCAGAACGTCGAGTTCGTGGTGCGGCTCGGCGAGCGGCACCTGCAGCTGCGCGTGCACGAGCGCGGTTCCGGCGAGACCCGCTCGTGCGGTACCGGCATCTGCGCGGCCGCGGTGGCCGCGGCGGTCGCCGACGACACGCAGGCCGACGACCTGCCGTGGCGCGTCGACGTCCCCGGCGGCAGCTGCGAGGTCGTCTGGCAGCCCGACGGCGACGTCCTGCTCACCGGGCCTGCCGTCCTGGTCGCCGACCTCGAGGTCGACGACGGCTGGCTGCGTCGCGTCGCCGGCGCGCGCTGAGCCGGGAATCT
>CAZZZE010000242.1:0-4588 GCA_964658365.1 uncultured Jatrophihabitantaceae bacterium | reverse complement strand
TAAGCACGCCGCCAGCGTTCGTCCTGAGCCAGGATCAAACTCTCCGTGAATGTTTATATGACGACCGACGCTGCAAACAGCGCCGGTATTGTCGACACAGAAAGTCACCGTCCTGCGACGGTTCCAATCACTGGTTCATACGAGCTGACTATTTCCTGCCCACCCCTGACGGGGTAACGCAGGAAACGGAATTATTTGCTCGATGTACCAAAGGAATCTCTTCCGTGTCCGGCGAACCGGAGCACGAGACGAGAGTTAATACTTATGGCACTAACTTTCGGCACGCTGTTGAGTTCTCAAGGAGCGGATGCGCACCATCACGACCGTCTCCGGTCGGTCCGGGGCAACCCGAATTACGTTACCCGGTTGGTCTCGCGCGGTCAAACACGACCGGCACCACCCAGAACTCCCACTTGGTCGGGGCGCTCGATGAGCGGTACCTCGTGCTTGGGGGAAAGCATTCACCCGGCTTCACTGGCTCCGGCCCCTCATACTCACTGGGCCCGGTGCAGTTCGTGACTCCGTTGCGCGAACAAGAGCAACATTAGCCAGCCGCCGCTCGCGACGCAAACTCGCCGGTCCAGGCCCCTGCAGCCCAGCAATCACGGGCCCCGGGCCGGCGCTGCACGGACGAAACGTGGCGGTAACACGTGGTGGAACCTTTGTGACCTGACGCACGTCAGGCGGGATGAGCCGGTCCCGATGCCGTCACGAGGCGGGCAGCACGGCGTTTGCCCGAGGTCAGCAGGCGGCCGTCCAGCTGTGCCCGGGGGTGGTCGTACGCGCGGGCGGCCACGGGCACCCCGTCGAGTCTGACGGCCCCTGCGTCGATGTCGCGACGTGCCGCGCTGGTGCTCGTTGCCAGCTTCCCGGCCACCAGCAGTCCCGGCAGGTGCACCGGGTCGTTGTCGGGCAGCAGCAGGTCCGGTGCGTCGATCGGCGCCTCGCCGCGCTTGAACACCGCATCGAAGCGGCCTTCGGCCTCGTCCGCCGCCGCGGATCCGTGGTACAGCGAGACGACCGCCCGGGCGACTGCCCGCTTGGCCCGGCTGGCGGCCGCTCCCCCGCCGGCCACCTGCGCTTCGAGGTCGTCGACCTCGCGCGGATGCAGCGCCGTGCACAGCCGGGCGTACATCCCGACCACGTCGTCCGGGATGCTCATGAGCTTGCCGAACTGCTCGGTCGCGGGCTCGGCGATCGCCACGTAGTTGTTGAGCGACTTGCCCATCTTCTCGAGGCCGTCGGTACCGACGAGCAACGGAACGGTGAGGACGGCCTGGGGCGCCTGGCCGCGTGAGCGCTGTAGCTCACGGCCGACCAGGTTATTGAAGGTCTGGTCGGTGCCGCCGAGCTCGACGTCGGCGCGGATCTCGACCGAATCGATGCCTTGCAGCAGGGGGTAGACGAATTCCGACAGGCTGATCGGTTGCTTGGCCTGGAAGCGGCGGGCGAAGTCGTCACGCTCGAGCAACTGGGCGACGGTGACCTGACGGGTGTAGTCGAGGATGCCTGCCAGGCTCATGCTGCCGAGCCAATCGACGTTGTTGACCACCTCGGTGCGCTTCTCGTCCAGGATCCGCATCACCTGGTCGAAGTAGCCCCGCGCGTTGGCCACGACGTCCTCGGCGGTGCGGGCGGCACGCGTCGCGGTCCGCCCGGAGGGGTCGCCGACCTGGCCGGTGAACCCGCCGACCACGAGGACGGCGGTGTGGCCGAGGTCCTGGAACTGGCGCAGCTTGCGCAGCACCACCGCATGGCCGAGCGTGAGGTCGCTACCGGACGGGTCGATTCCGAGCTTGACGCGCAGCGGCCGGTGCTCGGCCCGCGCGGCGAGCAACCGCTCGGCAAGACCGTCTACCGGCAGGATCTGCGCCGCGCCGCTGCTGAGGATCTCGTGGGCGTCCTGCAGGTCTGCGGGCAACTCGGCGCGTCGGTCGGTCATCGTCACAGTCTGCCGGGTGGCCCCGAGCGGGTTCGACCGCCTGCCTTGTACGTGGAGACCGTCGGGTCACCCGCCAGCCAGAACCGCCAGGGACGCTCCACAGCCACCCGGATCCCGACGCGCGGCCCGCTCACCACTCCGGGGCGCCGGCGCGCAGGCAGGGCCTCGAGACGGACCGGGGACGCGGGATCGCACAGGTCGAGCCCGTCGGTGTGGCGGGCCAGCCCCAGGCAGGCCGCGAGCCGTCCCGGACCGCGCGCGAGGTCGCGCTCGTGGCGTGCGGCCGAGCGGCGCGCGAAGGCGGGCTCGACGCCGCGGATCACCACGCCGGCCCGGAGCAACACCGCTGAGGCCGCGCCGGCCGGACCGCACACGACGTTGGCACACCAGTGCATGCCGTAGGTGAAGTAGCAGTAGAGGTGGCCGGGCGGCCCGAACATCACGGCGGTGCGCGGCGTCGGGCCGCGGAAGGCGTGCGATGCGGGGTCGGCCGGCCCCTCGTACGCCTCGACCTCGGTGAGCCGGATCGCGACCTGCTGGCCGGCGACGTCCGAGACGACGACGGCGCCGATCAGCCGCGGCGCGAGGACGACGGCGGAGACGGCCAGCCGGGCACGATCGACGATCACGGTGCGGAGGTCAGGCCTGCGTCCAGGCGGCCAACTCGTGGACGGCGGCCTCCAGCCGGTCGAGCTGCTCGCGTACCCGGGGCAGCGCCGTCCCGCCGACGGCCGACCGCGAGGCGATCGACCCGTCGACGGTGAGAACGTCGCGGACCTCGGGTGTGAGGTCGGGTGAGATGGCCGCCAGGTCGGCGTCGGAGAGGTCGACGAGGTCGATCCCGCGCTGCTCGCAGGCGCGGACGCAGGCGCCCGCCACCTCGTGGGCGACCCGGAACGGGACCCGCCGCCGCACCAGCCACTCGGCGACGTCGGTGGCCAGCGAGAAGCCCTGCGGCGCCAGCGATGCGAGGCGCTCGGTGTCGAACACGAGGGTGGCGAGCATGCCGCTCATGGCCGGCAGCAGCAGGTGCAGGGTGTCAGCGGCGTCGAAAACCGGTTCCTTGTCCTCCTGCAGATCCCGGTTGTAGGCCAACGGCAGGCCCTTGAGGGTGGCCAGCAGCCCGGCGTGGTCGCCGATCAGGCGGCCGGCCTTGCCGCGGGCCAGTTCGGCGACGTCGGGGTTCTTCTTCTGCGGCATGATCGAGCTGCCGGTGGAGTAGGCGTCGTCGAGGGTGACGAAGGAGAACTCCTTGGTGGCCCAGAGGATGACCTCTTCCGCGATCCGCGACAGGTCGACGGCCAGCATCGCGCAGACGAACGAGAACTCGGCGACGACGTCCCGGGACGCGGTGGCGTCGATCGAATTCTCGCTGGGGCCGGCGAAGCCGAGCTCGGCGGCGACGGCGGCGGGGTCCAGGCCGAGCGACGTCCCGGCCAGCGCGCCGGCGCCGTACGGGCTGCGCGCCGCGCGGACGTCCCAGTCCTGCCAGCGTTCGACGTCGCGCGTCAGCGCCCAGCAGTGCGCGAGCAGGTGGTGCGACAGCAAGACGGGTTGCGCGTGCTGCAGATGGGTCCGCCCCGGCATGGCCACGCCGAGGTGCGTGCGAGCCTGTCCGGCCAGTGCCTCGACGACGTCGAGGACCCCTCTGGCGAGAGCACGGGCCTCGTCGCGCAGGTACATCCGGATGAGCGTGGCGATCTGGTCGTTGCGCGAGCGCCCGGCCCGCAGCCGGCCGCCGAGGTCTGCGCCGACCCGCTCCACGAGACCGCGCTCCAGTGCGGTGTGCACGTCCTCGTCGGCGGGCACCGGTCGGAAGGTCCCGGCGACGACCTCGGCGTCGAGACCGTCGAGCCCGGCCACCATGCCGGCGAGTTCGTCGTCGGTGAGCAACCCGGCGGCGTGCAGCACCCGGGCGTGGGCCCGCGAACCTGCGAGGTCGTGGCGGGCCAGGCGCCAGTCGAAGTGGGTCGACAGCGACAGAGCGGCCAGCGCATCGGACGGCCCGCCGGTGAACCGGCCGCCCCACAGAGCGCTGCCCTCAGTCATTGCCGCTCTCCATGGCCGCGTGGTCGAGCACCACCTCGTCGGCACCCTCGCGGGTGCCGGCGGCGATCTGCTCGGCACCGCCCGTCGTCAGGCCGCCGATCTGCAGGTCACCGAACAGGTACGTCCGGCCGAGCAGGACCTCGGACTGAGCGGCGTACTGCTCGAGCTTGGAGCGGGAGTCGGCGATGTCGAGATTGCGCATGGTCAGCTGCCCGATCCGGTCGACGGGGCCGAACGCCGCGTTGGCGGTGCGCTCCATCGACAACTTGTCCGGGTGGTAGCTGAAGTTCGAACCGCGGGTGTCGAGCACGGAGTAGTCCTCGCCGCGGCGCAGGCGCAGCGTCACCTCGCCGGAGACCAGCGAAGCCACCCAGCGGTAGATGGACTCGCGCAGCATCAGCGCCTGCGGGTCGAGCCAGCGGCCCTCGTAGAGCAGCCGGCCGAGACGGCGGCCCTCGCCGTGGTAGTTGGCGATGGTGTCCTCGTTGTGCACAGCGTTGAGGAGTCGCTCGTAGGCGATCCAGAGCAGGGCCATGCCCGGCGCCTCGTAGATGCCGCGGGACTTGGCCTCGATGATGCGGTTCTCGATCTGGTCGG
>CAZZZE010000241.1:0-4604 GCA_964658365.1 uncultured Jatrophihabitantaceae bacterium | reverse complement strand
GCGAGCCTGGTCTGCGCCACGGCCACCGCTCGCGCCGTCGACGCCGCCGGCCTGGGCGAGGCGACGTACGTCATCACTGGCCAGCGCGGCGCCGAGTACCCGGGCGCCGACGACCTGCTCACCGCCCGGCTGATCGAGCGGGCGCGGGTCGGCGAGCCGCTCGAGGCCGACGCCACGGCCCGCGCCGTCGCCGCCAGCTCCGAGGCCGCGGTGACGCTCGCACTGGGTCCGGAGCACGTCGACCCGCGCGACGTCGAACTGGCGGTGCGAGTCGATGCGTTCGACTTCGCAATGGAGGCCCGCACCGTCGACGGCGGCCTGCGGCTCACCGCGCGCAACCCCTGAGGTGCGCTGCCTTCCCCTTCGGCGTGGTCGCGGAACGACCCCCTCCCAGCGACCACCCCGATGGGGAAGCGCGGCGGGCGGTGGTCAGCGGCGCCGTACGTCGATAGCGTCGGTTCATGGTCGATGTCGACACGGTTCGCGGTCCGGTGCCCAGCGACGCGCTGGGGACGACGTTGATGCACGAGCACGTGTTCGTGCTCAGCGAGGAGATCCGGCGCAACTACCCGCAGACCTGGGACGAGGACGCCCGTGTGAGCGACGCCGTCGCCCGGTTGCAGGCGCTCAAGGACCGGGGCGTCGACACGATCGTCGATCCGACCGTCGTGGGGCTCGGTCGCGACGTCGAGCGCGTCGCGCGCGTCAACGCGCAGGTCGACATCAACGTCGTCGCGGCCACCGGTCTGTACACGTACAACGACGTCCCGTTTTACTTCCACTACACCGGGCCGGGCACGATGTTCGGCGGCGACGAACCGATGGTGTCCATGTTCGTCGGCGACATCACCGAGGGCATCGCGGGCACCGGGATCAGGGCCGCGTTCCTCAAGTGCGCCATCGAGGACCAACTCACGCCCGGGGTCGAGCGGGTCATGAACGCGGTGGCCGAGAGCCACAAGCGCACCGGCGTGCCGATCACTGTGCACACCAGTGCGCCGCACCGCACCGGGCTCGTCGCCCTCGAGGTGCTCGGCAGGGCCGGCGTCGACATGTCGCACGTCGTCCTGGGTCACAGCGGCGACAGCCCGGACCTCGACTATCTGCGCCAGCTGCTCGATTCCGGCGCCTACCTGGGCATGGACCGCTTCGGCCTCGACGTCCTGCTGCCCACCGACCAGCGGGTGCAGACGGTGGCCGCGCTCGTCGAGCAGGGGTACGCCGACCAGCTCGTGCTCGCCCACGACGCGTCCTGCCACATCGACTGGTTCCCGCCGGGCCTGATCGCCGAGTTCGCCCCGAACTGGCACTACACGTTCATCCACGACACGGTGCTGCCCGCGCTGCGCGACGCCGGCGTCACCGACCAGCAGCTGACGACGATGCTCGTCGACAACCCGCGTCGATACTTCGAGACCGCGTGAGGCCGTTTGCCATTCTTGTTGACGTTCAGTAATCGGATGTGACGGAGCGTGCCTACGCCTTCCGGCGGATGCGGATTGGACCTCTCGCTGTCGCGAGGTCGACCACCTCACCGCCCTGGGTGATCTCGACCTCGCCGACCTCGACGAGGCGACCGGCGGCCTGCCGGGCCGGCTCCATCAGTTCCCGCCAGCCGTCGGTCGTCCCGACCTCCCGCGCGGCGTCGGACGGACAGATCGTTCCGGCTCGCGTCGACAGCAACCGGCGGATCGCTGCCTCGAGCGCGCGGTCGGTGTCGTCCACGCATCAGTCCTTGTCGAGCCGCGCCAGTTGCTCATCGGACAGGGTGAGGTCGGCGGCGGCCGCCGAGTCGGTGATCGACTGCGGCCGCTTCGCACCGGGGATCGGGATGACCACCGGGCTCTGCGCGAGTTCCCAGGCCAGGGCGATCTGCTGGGCGCTGACCTCGAGCTCGGCGGCGAGCTCGGCGAACGCGGGGTGCTTGGCGGCGAGCTCCTTGGCGCTGCCGAGCCCGCCGAGGGGACTCCACGGCAGGAAGGCCAAACCGAGTTCGGTGCAGACGTCAATCTCGGGGCGGCTGCTGCGGAAAGCCGGCGAGAACTGGTTCTGGACGCTGACCAGCGCATCGCCCAGCACGTCGTGCGCCTGGCGAATCTGCTGCGGGTCGGCGTTGGACAGCCCGACCATGGCCACCGCACCGGAGTCGTAGAGGTCCTTCAGCGCGCCCACTGTCTCGGCGTAGTCGACGGCCGGGTCAGGCCGGTGATGCTGCAGCAGGGCGAGCTGCTCGACCCCCAGACGTCGACGGCTCGCGTCGACCGCGTCGCGAAGGTGGGCCGCCGAGCCATCCATGGCCCAGCCGCCCCCGTCGGTGCGGACGTGGCCAGCCTTCGTGGCGAGCAACACCTGGTCGCGCACGCCCAGCTCGTCGAGCAGGCCGGCGATCAGCGTCTCGTTCGCGCCCTGCGCCTGCGCGCCAAGCTCGTCGCCCGGGCCGTAGGCGTCGGCGGTGTCGAACAGCGTCACACCCGCGTCGAGCGCGGCTCGCACGGTGTCGAGCAGCTGCTCGCGGGGCTGGGCGCCGGTCTGGTCGAACGTCATCAGGCCGAGGCCGACGGCGCCGACCTCGTGCCGTCCGACGGTGTCGTTGCCGAGGTGTCGTGTCTGCATACCTCGAGACTCCCACGTCGGTGGGCGCGCCTAACCCGTCGCCCCGCGGGTACGTCGACCGGTGCCGCGATTCGGCATGTCGGGACAGTGGCCCGAACCGTGCCTGGTACGAACGCACCCACCACGACGCGTCGGACCGAGGGAGCCTGTCATGGCCAAGTACCTGTTGCTCAAGCACTACCGCGGCGGACCCCCGCCGCACGTCGACTTCGGCTCCATGGATCAGTGGACGCCTGACGAGGTCGACGCGCACATCACCTTCATGCACGACTTCGCGGCCGAGCGCCAGCGGGCCGGCGAGTTCGTCGACGCCCAGGGACTTGCGCCGGAAGGCACGTTCGTCCGGTACGACGGGGCGGGACGGCCGCCGGTCACCGACGGGCCGTTCGCCGACACCAAGGACCTGATCGCCGGCTGGATGATCGTGGATGTGTCGACCTACGAGCGGGCGGTCGAACTGGCCGGCGAACTGTCGGCGGCGCCCGGGCCGAACGGCGATCCGATCCACGAGTGGATCGAGCTGCGTCCGCTCATGTCCGCGCCGCCCACCGGCAGGGCGTGAGCGAAGCGCAGCCTGCTCAGGCGACCGGGTGCAGCCACCCGTGCTCGTCGGCCCGCCGGCCGAACTGGATGTCGACGATGTGCTGGCGCAGCTGCTCGCTGTACCGGCCAGGGGTGCCGTCGCCGACGGTGAAGGTTCGGTCGGCGGTCTTCAGCCCGGTGATGGGGGTGATGACCGCGGCGGTGCCGGCGGCGAACGCCTCGACGATCGTGCCGTCGGCCACGCCGTCGAGGACCTCGGCGAGACTGACCTGCCGCTCGACGGGATTGAGGTCGAAGGACTTCGCGAGGGTCAGGACGCTGTCGCGCGTGACGCCGGACAGGATCGTGCCGCCGGCCAGCGACGGCGTGATCAGCTCCCCGTCGGTCGTGACCAGGAAGACGTTCATGGTGCCGGACTCGTCGATGTAGGGCTCGCCGCCGACGTCGACGGTGTAGAGCACCTGGTCGCAGCCCTTCTGCTGGGCCTGCACCTGCGGCAGCAGGCTGGCGGCGTAGTTGCCGCCGCACTTGGCCGCCCCGGTGCCACCCGGTGCCGCGCGGATGAAGTCGGTGGACACCCACAGGGTGATTCCGGTGGCGCCGGCCGCGAAGTAGGGGCCGGCGGGGGAGGCGATGACGCCGTAGAACACCTCGTCGGCGGGCCGCACGCCCAGGTAGGCCTCGGTGGCCACGCAGTAGGGCCGCAGGTACAGGCTCGCCTCCTGATCGCCGGCCGGCACCCAGTCGATCTCGGTACGCACGAGCGCCTCGATGCTGTCGAGGAACATCTCGACGGGCAGTTGCGGCAGCGCCAGCCGGGCGGCCGAGCGACGGAACCGTTCGGCGTTCATCTCGGGCCGGAACAGGGCCACCGAGCCGTCGGGCTGGCGGTAGGCCTTGAGCCCCTCGAAGATCTCCTGGCCGTAGTGCAGCACCGCGGCGCTCGGGTGCAAGACGAGCGGCTCCATGGCCCGGACGTCGGCATCGTGCCAGCCCGCGCCGCGGGTCCAGACCGCGCGGGCCATGTGATCGGTGAAGAACTTGCCGAAGCCGGGCGCCGCGAGGATCGCGTCGCGCTCGGCGCTCGACAGCCGCTTCGTCGAGGGGACCACGCCGAAGCGCGGCACGGTGTCACTCATGGGCTCACTGTATCGCTGCGGGCGACCGGGTTGCGGTGCTGCAGCGCCGCTCGTCGTGCCACGCTGGACGGCATGACCGACGACGTGCTCGGGGCCTTCCGCGAGGCGGACGGACCCGCCGAACGCTGGTCGGCGCTGCACCACGGCATCGACCCGGCCGGGGTGCCCATCCTGTCGGGCTGGTTGCGGGGCATGTGGACGTTGGGCCGGCCGCTCGCCGACGCCGGCGTGCCGCCGACCGCGGTCACCGTGGCGGGGGTGGTCCTGGCCGGCGGGGCGCTGGCAGCGGCGCCGCGCCACCCGGCGCTG
>CAZZZE010000240.1:0-4605 GCA_964658365.1 uncultured Jatrophihabitantaceae bacterium | reverse complement strand
ACCATGTACTGGGTGACCTTCACGCCGAACTTCTTGGCCGGCACCATGTGCCCGATCTCGTGCAGCGCGATCGACAGCAGCAGCCCGAAGGCAAAGATCAGCACGCCCAGCGTGTAGAGCAGCCAGCTCGGCACTGCGCCTTCTTTCCGTCTTCTCGGTTACCCCGCGAGGGCCCGCGCGCGGGCGCGGGCCCAGTCCTCGGCCAGTTCGACCTGCTCGACGGTACAGACCGCTTCGTAAGCGGAACCCGTGTGCGCAGCTGCGTCGGACCGATCGCTTAGCCATTCCTCCACCACATCGGCGATCGTGTCGACGATCTGCAGGAAACCGATCCGGCCGTCGTGGAAGGCACCGACGAGTTGCTCGTTGGCTGCGTTGTAGACGGCCGGCGCGCAGCCTCCGGCCTGCCCGACCCGCTTGGCCAGCGCGACGGCGGGAAACGCCTCGTCGTCGAGCGGCTCGAAGGTCCAGGTGTGCGCCTGCGTCCAGTCGACGTGCTGCGCCGCACCGGCCACCCGCTCGGGCCAGCCGAGCGCCAGCGAGATCGGCAGGCGCATGTCCGGCGGCGAGGCCTGGGCGATCGTCGAGCCGTCGACGAACTCGACCATCGAGTGGATCACCGACTGCGGGTGCACGACGGCCTCGATGCGCTCGTACGGGACGTTGAAGAGCAGGTGCGCCTCGATGATCTCGAGGCCCTTGTTGACGAGCGTCGCCGAGTTCGTGGTGATGAGCCGGCCCATGGCCCAGGTGGGGTGGGCCAGCGCCTGCTGCGGGGTGACGGCGGCCAGTTCGGCGCGGGCGCGGCCGCGGAACGGGCCTCCGCTGGCGGTGACGAGCAGGCGCGCGACCTCGCCCGCCGAGCCGGCGCGCAGGCACTGGGCCAACGCCGAGTGCTCGGAGTCGACCGGCACCAGCTGACCGGGGCCGGCCAGCCGGGTGACGATCGGGCCGCCGGCGATCAGGGACTCCTTGTTGGCCAGGGCTACGACGGAGCCCGCCTCGAGCGCCGCGATCGTGGCCCGCAGGCCCTGCGAGCCGTCGACGGCGTTGAGCACCGTGTCGCAGCCCAGCCGGGCGAGGTCCTCGGTGGCGCCGGGACCGGCGTGGATCGCGGGCGCCGGGACGTCGCCCGGCCAGACCGCGTCGAGCAGCTTGCGCAGCTGGTCCACCGCGGACTCGAGCGCCACGCCGACATCGGTCACCCGCAGCCGCGCGGCCTGCTCGGCGAGCAGGTCGAGGTCGCGGCCGCCGGCGGCGACGGCGCGCACCCGGAACCGCTCGGGGGCAGCGGCGACGACGTCCACGGTCTGCGTCCCGACCGACCCGGTCGAGCCGAGCAGCACGATCTCGCGGGGTTGCGTCATGCGCCCAGTTTCGCACCGGCCCGCCGGGCCGAGAGCACGACCACGAGCGGCCACAGCGCCTGCTGGGCGCTGAGCACCCGTTCGGACACCCCGATCGCCCCGTGCCCGAGCGTCACCGCGAACCAACACAGCAGCGCCACCGAGACCGCGGTGGCCGCGCCGGCAGCGGCACGACGCTCGGCCGACGGGCCGGCCACGCGACCGAGCGTCGCGGGCCAGCCGGCGAGCAGCACGAAGGCGACCGCGGCGAACGCGGCGTGCGTGGTCGACGACCCGCTCGCCGGTTCCGGGAACGCCGCGACGCCGAGCGTGGCCAGCCCGGCGGCGGCCAGCACCAGCCGTGCCGCCGGGCGCCGGCCGCGCAGGCCGGCGGCGGTGCTCACGTGCGCGAGCCCGAGACCGGCCAGGGCGGCCGTCATGATCCAGCGGTGCTGCGCGCCGTGGGCGGCGAGCGCGCTGATCGTGTCGTGCACAGCGTCGTAGCTCGACGGTTGCACGGCACCCCCGACCGTCCAGCCGGCGATCAGCACCACCGGCGCGGCGGCCGACGACACCAGCGCCCAGGCCGGTGGGCGGCTGCTCAGCGGAACAGCGATTTGCCCCACCAGTCACCGGCCGCGCTGAGGCCCGGCGGGACGGCGAACAGCGCGCTGCTCGTGTGCTTGATGTACTCGTTGAGCAGGTCGTTGGCGCCGAGCTTGCGCTGGATGGGCACGAACTGCGTGCGCGGGTCCTTCTGGTAGGCGATGAAGAACAGCCCGGCGTCGAGCAGGCCGGTCTCGCTGTCGATGCCGTCGGTGTAGGAGTAGCCGCGACGCAGCAGCTTCTGCCCGTTGTTCGTCTCCGGCGAGGCCAGCCGGATGTGCGCGTTCGCGTCGATGACGAGCGCGCCGTTCCGCTTCGCCTGCAGGTTCACGGCGTCGAACTCGTGGGCGCCGGTGAGCGGCGCGCCGGACGTCTTGGACCGGCCGATCACCTTCTCCTGGTCGGCCAGGTAGTCGGTGTCCCAGGACTCGATGAGCATGCGGATGCGGCGGGCCACAAGGTAGCTGCCACCGGTCATCCAGGGCTGGTCGGTCTCGTTGCCGACCCAGACGTAGCCGTCCATCTCGGCGGGGTTCTGCGACTTGATGTTGTTCGTGCCGTCCTTGAAGCCCAGGAGGTTGCGTTCGGTCTGCTGCGTCTTCGAGGTCGAGGACGTGCGCCCGAAACCCAGCTGCGACCACCGCAGCACGGCGGTGCCGCGGGCCAGCCGGGCGAAGTTACGGATGACGTGGAAGGCGACGGTGGGGTCGTCGGCGCAGGCCTGCACGCACAGGTCGCCGCCCGAGAGCTCCTTCTGCAGGACGTCGTTGGGCAGCGCGGGAATGTCCGCGAGCGCGGCCGGGCGCTTGCCGGCCAGGCCGAAGCGGTCGTCGAACAGCGAGGGTCCGAACCCGACGGTGATCGTCAGGTTCGCCGCGCCGAGGCCCATCGCTTCGCCGGTGTCGATCGGCGGGCGCTGCGGGGAGGTCTCGACCGCGCCCACCGGCAGGCCCTTCGTCAGCTGCGCCGCGGCGGCGGCCCACGACCCGAGCAGTGTCTGCAGGTTCTGGACGTCGGTGGAGGTCACGTCGAAGGCGGCGAAGGCGAGGCGGTCCTGGGCGGCAGTGGCGATGCCGGCCTGGTGCCGCCCGTAGAACGGCACCACCGCAGCGGCCGGGCGGGACGAGCTGCCGGCGTCGTCGCTGGGCTCGGTGGCCCTGGCCGCGCCGAACCCAGCTCCGCCGCCGACCACCACCCCGGCTGCGCCCAGCGCACCGCCGAGGAAGCGGCGGCGACTGTGCCCCGTACGCGGTTCGTCCGCCGACGTCATCAGGAGTTCGCAACCTTGCTCGCGACGTTCGACAGCGGCTCCTGAACCGCCTTGACGGCCGCGGCCAGCTGCCGCTTGTCGGCCGCGGTGAGCTGGTAGTAGAGCCGGTAGCCCGACGCGTTCGACGTGGTCCGGTACGTGTCCATCAGCTTGTCCAGCGCCGTGAACTGGGTCTGCAGGGACGTGGTCAGCACCGGGTCGATCTTGAGCAGGGCCGGCTCGAGCTGGGCGAAGGCCTGCTCGGCGGCCTCGTCGTTGTTGGCGAAGTCCAGCAGGTCGATGCGCGAGTACCGCTCCTCCTCGCCGGTGATCTTGTGCGCCGCGACCTCGTCCAGCAGGCCCTGGGCGCCGTTGGCGAGTTCGGTCGGCTTGTAGGTCAGGCTCTTGGTCAGCGACTGCAGGCGGCCGATGTCGGACACCAGCTTGTCGCCGTAGGCCGCGGCGCCCTTGAGCGTCTTGTCCTGGAACAGCAGTTGCTCGATGCGGTGGAAGCCCCGCCACTGCGACGCAGGAACGCTGTCGGCGCGCGCGTCGATGTCGAAATCGATGTTGTCGGAGCCGATGACGAACGACTCGGCGACCGGCTCGATCCGCTCGTAGTACGGGCGGGCCTTCATGTACGCGGTCTGCGCCGCCCGAAGGTCGGTGCCGTGCAACGCCTTGTCGAGAGCCGCCGCGGACGTGACCAGCGTGGCGATCTGGGTGTTGACGTAGTTCGCGTACCCGGTCGTGGCCGTCTTGAGCAGCGCGGCCACGGTGGCGTCGGTGCTGCCGGTGGACTTGCCGGTGACGGTCAGCGGGCGGCGCTCCGGGGTCGCTCCGGGGCAGTAGAGCGTGTACGTGCCGGCGGCGACGTCGACCGCGAACTGCCCGGAGAAGCCGGCCGGGACGTTCTCCTTCTCGCCGACGATGCGCTCGCCGCTGAGCAGCTCGACCTCGCTGACCGCGGTGGCGTCGGCGTTGGTGACCTTGAATGTCAGGCCGCCGGCGGCGTACTGCGCGGCGTCGGCGACGCACCCCTTGGCGGCGCTGACGGTCACGGTGACGACGTGGGCAGCCGTCGACGCCGTGGGCGCGCCGGCTGGCGCGGAGGAGCTGGAACTGCCGCTGGAGCTGGAGCACGCCGCGACGGTGAGGGCGGCGGTGAGGATGATCGGGAGTGCTGCGGCGGCGCGCGGGGCTGGCATGGATGGATCTCCGGCTCGATCGAGGACGTCGTTTAGGGGAGCCTAACCTAACTCCGCACGAGCGCTACCTCGGGTATGGCCGGAGCGGACGCCGGCGCGGGACGCCGACGGGCCGCCAGCGCGAAGCCGACGCAGGTCAGCAGGGCGAGCACCGCCAGCGCGGTGGCCCAGCCGGTGACGGCCTGCAGCACCGAAC
>CAZZZE010000239.1:0-4629 GCA_964658365.1 uncultured Jatrophihabitantaceae bacterium | reverse complement strand
TCCCCCGGTGCAGGGACGCGGCGCCCCCTGCCTAGCCGCGCCCCTGCTGGATCCCCGGGAGCCACGCTGTTTGAGCCACCGGAGACACCTGTGCCGGTGGCAGGTTGGGACGTTCACCGGCACGTCCGGCGCGAGCGATCGGAACCGCTCTACGAGTTCGGCGGCGGACGGCCGGACCCGCCCGAACCCGGCTGCAGGTCCCAGCACGGCCGACCCTACGCGCTTACGAGCCCGACCGCGGTCTGGGCCGGGCGCGAGGCACGGGATTGTCGCGTCCGCTCGTCGCCTGCAAGACGCTCGAGGCCGCCACACCGCGGTCGGTCCCGGCCGCTTCGGCCAGGTCGTCGAGGCGCCGTTCGGCGGCTTCCGGGGTCAGCCCGCCGGCCATCAGCATCCCGATGGCCTGGTTGACGAAGGATTCCGCACGCACGGAAGTCGGGCCGCCCGCGCTCGGCGGCGGGCGAAGGTGCTCGTCGAGCCGGAACGTCCCGATCCCGGTGAGCCACGAGAGGTCGGCGGCCAGGTCGACGAACGCGCCGGCCGTCGTCGCGTAGAGCACGATCGACACGGTCCGGCCGTCCGCGTCCGCGGCGCCGAGCAGGGGCAGCAGCAAAGACGCCGCGATCTCCGGGCCGGCGCCGGGTTCGAAGGTCGTGAGCGTCGACGGCGCGCTGCCGCCCGAGATCAGCAGGGACAGGCCGAGGAACGACGGCACCGCCGCGCGGGTGTCGGCGGCCAGCAGGCGCAGACTCTCGGCGAGGTCGACGTCCGGATCGTTCAGCGCGTCGGTGAGCAGGTCGAGGTCGGTCGTTAGAGAGCGGCTGATCTCCAAGGGATCAGGCTCCGCTCGGCGCACCCGTGCGCACCCGGCGATACGCGGCCGGCGCGCCGCAAGCCGCGGAGCGCGGGGCGGGCGACTCGGCGGAGTGGGTAGCCGCTGGCGTCGTGGTCCCTGCCGGCCCAGACTACGGGACACCCTGCCGCCAGGGCTGTGCGTTAGCGCTCGGGACGCCGGGCGCCGAGCCCGTGGGTCCCTAGCTCTCGAGCCGGTCGCGGGCCTCCCGGACAGCCTCGTCGACGAGCGTGCCCGCGACGTCGACGAGCCTGCGTCCACTGGCGCTGCTGAGCTTGCGCAGGTGCCCCATCGCCTCCTCGGCCGAGACGCCGGTGCGTCCCCGGATCAGCCCGATGGCCTGGTCGACGACCGGCCGGCTGGTGAGGGCCGCCTGCAGCTGCTGGGTGAGCTCGAACGCGCGGCTGAGCACCTGCGCGTTATGCACGGCCACCGCAGCCGGCGACGCGAACAGCTCACCGAGCTCGACGGCGCGCTCGTCGAAGGCGTCCTTCATGCGGGCGTAGACGTTGATGGCTCCGACCGTCCGTTCGGAGATCAGCAGGGGCAGCGACAGCACGCTGTGCACGCCGAGACGACCCACCCGCGGGCCGAAGTGCGGCCACAGCGATTCACCGCCGAGGGAGCCGGAGCGGACGGTCCGGCGATCGAGGGCCGCGGTGATGCACGGACCCTCGTTGACCGTCTCGTACTGGATCTCGTCGATCTCGGCGACGAACGGGTGGCTGGCGGCGAGGGCGGCGACCTCGTGCCGGCCGGGGCCCGCGCGCAGCAGCGTGACCCCGGCACCGTCGGCGTTGGGGACTGCCGCAGCGGCGAACGTGGCGATCCGGGACAGGATCTCGACGAGGCTCTTGCCCTCGGTGATGAGACCGGCAAGGTCCGCGAGACTGGTGCGGAGCCCGAAGTCGTCGGCCTCGGTGGGGTCATCCATCGCCGGTCCCTGCCGCTCGAAGCTGCCGGCACGGGACGGCCGGTCGGCATACGCGCCCGCGGCGAGGATCGTCACGAGATTCAGCTGCTTGACTGTAGCGCTTGCGTCTCGATACCGCCGGAATCCGAGTCGGCCCGGCCGTCGGCGGGCCGCGCCGGATCGTTACGGTCGAGCTTATGCAGCTGCGAATCTTCACCGAGCCCCAGCAGGGTGCGTCCTACGACGACCTGCTCCGTGTCGCCACGGCCACCGAGGAGCTCGGCTTCGACGCCTTCTTCCGCAGCGACCACTACCTCAAGATGGGCGACGTCGACGGCGTGCCCGGCCCCACCGACGCCTGGCTGACCCTCGCCGCGCTGGCCCGCGAGACCTCGCGCATCCGGCTCGGCACGCTCGTCACGCCGGCGACCTTCCGGCTGCCGGGCGTGCTGGCCATCTCCGCCGCGCAGGTCGACGCCATGAGCGGGGGACGGGTCGAGATCGGGCTGGGGGCCGGGTGGTTCGACGCAGAGCACAGCGCCTACGGCATCCCGTTCCCCGACAACGCCGAGCGCTTCGACCTGTTCGCCGAGCAGGTCGAGATCATCGACGGCCTGCTGACCACGCCGCCCGGTCAGACGTACTCGTTCTCCGGGACGCACTACCGGCTGACCGACTCACCCGCGCTGCCCAAGCCGGTGCAGTCGCCGCGGCCGCCGATCATCCTGGGCGGCGCCGGCCGCAAGCGTGGTGCGCAGCTGGCGGCCACCTACGCCGACGAGTTCAACGTCGCGTTCTCCTCCGTCGAGCAGACCGTCGAGGTGTTCGACCGGGTGCGGGCCGCCGCAGCCGGGACCGGACGCGAGCTCGTCTACAGCGCCGCGCAGGTGCTGTGTTGCGGACGTGACGACGCCGAGCTGAGCCGCCGGGCAGCTGCGATCGGGCGGGAGGTCGACGAGCTGCGCGAGAACGGTGCGGCCGGCACCCCGGACGAGGTGATCGCCCGGCTGCGGCGCTTCGCCGATGTCGGCGCCACCCGCATGTACCTGCAGGTCCTCGACCTCGACGACCTCGATCACCTTGAGCTGGTTGCCCGCGAGGTGCTGCCGCACGTCTGACCCCCGGCGAGGCTGAAGCCGCGAGCCTCAGGTGCGCTGCGTGTCGCGGCGGTAGGCCCACACGGCCAGCCCGGCGGCGGCGAGCGTCCACCCGATGACAACCGTCCACCCGAGCGTCGACCAGCCCCTACCACCGATGCCGACGTGGCTGGCTTGCGTGAGCCAGTACGACGGGACCGCCTCGCCGATGTAGTGCAGCGTGCCGTGGTCGGGCAACGGGAACCATTGGCCGCCGAGGAAGCCGAAGAACGCCGAACCGCCGCCGAGGGCCGGGCCCATCGAGTCGACGGTCAGCAGGTGACCGACCAGCACGCCGAGCGCGACGAACGGGGCCAGCGCCACGAGGATCAACGCGGTCATGCCGACCCAGCGGGTGAACGGGTGGATGCTGACGCCGTAGGAGATCCCGGCGAGGTAGAGCAGCGCGATGCTGAGCAGGGCCATTAGGTAGGACGTCAGCACCTTCGTCGCGAAGTACGTCGTCGGGCTCAACGGGGTGAGGCGCAGCTGCCTGTTCCAGCCGACGCTGCGCTCGGCGGCGATCCGCGCGCCGCCGGCGATTGCGGCGATCATGGCGCCGTACCCGGCCATGCCGACCATGTAGTAGAGCGGGAAGCCGACGGTGAACGTCCCGAGATCGATCGTCGAGTGCTTGTTCGAGCCGGCGATGGTCAGGAACAGGGCCAGCGGGAAGATGAGCGAGAAGATGAAGAACCGCTTGTTGCGCACCAGGCGCAGCAGCTCGTAGCGGACATAGGTGACGTTCATCGGGCCGGCACCGTCCCGGTGTCGCTGGTGAGCTGAAGGAACGCGTCCTCGAGCGCTGCCCCGCCGACCTCGATGTCGCGGGCGGTGGGATAGGCCGGCAGCAACGCTCGCAGCGCGGCGTCGGAGTCCGAGCAGTTCAGCACGACGGTGTCGCCGCGGGTGTCGACCGTGTTCACCCCGGCCAGCGACGACAACGCAGCCGCGTCGGCGCCCGGCAGGGTGACCCGGATCGTGCGTGAGCCGACGGTGGCCTTGATCTCGGTCGCCGAGCCGTCGGCGACCACCTGGCCGTGCGCCATCAGCACGATGCGGTCGGCGTTGGCGTCCGCCTCCTCCAGGTAGTGCGTGGCGAACACGATCGTCTTGCCGCTGCGCGTGAACCCACGCATGGTCGACCAGAACTCCCGGCGCGCCTCGACGTCCATCGCGACCGTCGGTTCGTCGAGCACGAGCAGGTCGGGGTTGCTCACCAGCGCGACGGCGAAGCGGACGCGCTGGGTCTGGCCGCCGGAGAGCTTGTGCGTGCGCCGCTCGGCGATGTCGCTGATGCCGGCGAGCCGCAGCGTCTCGTCGACGCTGAGCGCCGAGGGGTACAGCGAGGCCATCATGTCGATCAGTTCGCGGACCGACAGGTCGCGCAGCACCGCACCGGTCTGCAGCATCGCGCCGATACGGCCGGCGGCGACAGCCTCGGCCGGCGAGTGGCCGAACAGTGTCACCGAGCCGGCGTCCGGCGTCAGCAACCCGAGCAGCATGTCGACGGTGGTGGACTTGCCCGCGCCGTTGGGCCCGAGCAGGGCGACGGTCTGTCCGGCCGCGATGTGCAGGTCGACGTCGCGCACGGCGTGCAACGGCCCCTCGGGGGTGGCGAAGGTCTTGCTCAGCCCGGCGAGCCGGATGCCGTCTTCGGCGCCCGCAGCGCTGCGGAGGGTGGTCATGCGACGACGTAGTCGGAGCAGGACGAGTGGGTATGGCCT
>CAZZZE010000238.1:0-4634 GCA_964658365.1 uncultured Jatrophihabitantaceae bacterium | reverse complement strand
GCCGTCAGGTCGTGCGGTGCGGCGGCGTCGGACGGCTGGGCGCCCAGCGCCGGCTCGGGGAACCAGGTGTCCAGGATGCGGCCGGCGGCGGGGCCGGAGGTCACGGTGGTGGCGAGGCCGTAGCCCCACGCCTTGCGCTCTGTCACCGGGCCAGCGTAGACAGCCCCGCTGACCGGTAGCGTGGCGCTCCGTGCTGGATCTCGCTGCCGACGCCGTGTCGGTGACCGCTGCGCTCGTCGACGTCGAGTCCGTGTCCGGCGACGAGGACCGGCTGGCCGGGCTCGTGCACCGGGCCCTGGAGCCCCTGCCCGGGCTCGCCGTCGAGCGCGACGGCAACGTGGTTCTCGCCCGTACCGAGCTCGGTCGCGAGCAACGCGTCGTGCTGGCCGGCCACCTCGACACGGTGCCGATCGCCGACAACCTGCCGTCCCGCGTCGAGGGTGACGTCATGTTCGGGTGCGGCACCTCGGACATGAAATCAGGGCTGGCCGTCATGCTGCGGGTGGCCCACCTCGTGGGCTCGGGTGCGCTCGACCCGCGCGTCGACCTGACCTTCGTCGCCTATGACTGCGAGGAGGTCGAGGCCGCCCGTAACGGGCTCGGCCGCATCGCTCGGACCCGTCCCGAGTACCTCGCCGGCGACCTCGCGATCCTGCTCGAGGGCACCGAGGGCGCCGTGGAGGGCGGCTGCCAGGGCACGTTGCGGGTGCAGGTGCGCCTGAGCGGGACCCGCGCCCACAGCGCCCGCTCCTGGCTGGGCGCCAACGCCATCCATGCCGCCGCGCCGGTGCTCGCGCGCCTGGCCGGGTACGAGGCGCGGGTGGTCGACGTCGACGGGCTGACGTATCGGGAAGGCCTGCAGGCGGTGGGCATCAGCGGCGGTGTCGCCGGCAACGTCGTGCCCGACGAGTGCGTCGTCACCGTGAACTTCCGCTTCGCGCCGGACCGCTCCGAGCAGGCTGCGCTCGCGCACGTCCGTGCGGTGTTCGAGGGGTTCGACGTCGTGCTGACCGACACGGCTCCGGGTGCGCGGCCCGGGCTCGACCGGCCGGTCGCGGCGGCCTTCGTCGCCGCGGTGGGCGGTGAGGTGCGGGCCAAGCTCGGGTGGACCGACGTCGCCCGGTTCGGGCCGCTCGGGATACCCGCGGTCAACTTCGGGCCGGGCGATCCGAAGCTGGCTCACACTCGCGAGGAGTCGGTGTCGATCCCGCTCATCCGCTCCGGCGAGGACGCTCTCGTCCGCTTCCTGTCCTGATCCGGGTCGGGCGCACAGACAGACAGCGACCGGGACCGTCCCTCCCGGCGGTCCCGGTCGCTGTGTGCGAGTGCCGTTCTGGTGGTTACGGGCGACCGAAGTCCACGGTCAGCCAGACCTTGTGGTGCGCCCTGTCGAGGTAGACGTCGACGCCCACGTTGGTGAAGTGCTTGTTGAGGATGTTGAGGCGGTGACCGTCGTTCGGCGGGAGCTCGTTGTACATCACCTTTTCCAGCATCAGGACGCCGGCGGCGCTCATGTCGCTGTTCCAGCCGATGTTCTCGCCGGCCCAGGTCCACTTGTAGCCGGCTGCGGTCTCCCGGCTGCCGAGGGACTGCTCGCCGCGGACCTGGTGGGACATCGTGTTGGCGCGAGCCATGGCCAGGTTGTGACTGCGGGCCGAGCGGACCAGCTTGGTGCGGCCGGCCACCGGCTTGAGGTGGTGTGCCGCGCGCTCCTTGTTGAGCAGGTTGACCACGGCGGTGCCGTAGGAGATCTCGGTGGTCGAGCGGGCCGGGATCACCGTGCGGGCCGAGGCGGCGCCGGGGTTCAGGAACGCGGCGAACAGGGCCGCGACGAGTGCGAGGACGGTGAGTGCAACGGTGCGGTTCGCACGGCTGTCGGTAATGGTGTTCATGTCACCCTCCGGGTGGGTCGAATCTCTCGGTCGATCCCCCGCGGAACTGCTGTCCGGTCCCACCCGGCCAGCGATAGTCCAGGTATGCCCGGGACCAAGGTCCCTCTAACACAGATTTCACGTCGAGCCCGGTCGGCGGACGGCGATTCTCGTGCGCGCTCTAACGTCACGCGTCCCCAGGGGCGGGGCGCGCGGGCGGCCCTCGCTACCGTTCCGGTATGAGTGAGAGTGCCGGCCCGCCGTCGACCGGGCAGCGCAGCCGCGGGCCGGTGGTGCTGCGCCGCGCGCAGATCCAGGCCGGGACGACCGATCAGCGGCTGCTGGATTCCCGCGGCCCGTCAGACTGGGTGCACACCGACCCGTGGCGGGTGCTGCGCATCCAGAGCGAGTTCGTCGAGGGTTTCGGGCTGCTCGCCGAGCTGCCGAAGGCGGTGTCGGTGTTCGGGTCGGCGCGCACGCCCGTCGACCATCCCGAGTACGAGAGCGCGCGCCGGCTGGGCTCAGCCCTGGCCGCCGCGGGGTTCGCGGTCATCACCGGGGGTGGGCCGGGTGCGATGGAGGCCGCGAACCGGGGCGCGTGCGAGGCCGGCGGCGTGTCGGTGGGTCTCGGCATCGAGCTGCCGTTCGAACAGAACCTCAACGAGTGGGTCGACATCGGCGTCAACTTCCGCTACTTCTTCGCCCGCAAGACCATGTTCGTGAAGTACGCGCAGGCGTTCGTGATCATGCCCGGCGGGTTCGGCACGCTCGACGAGACCTTCGAGGCGCTGACCCTCGTGCAGACGCAGAAGGTCACCCGCTTCCCGGTCATCCTGTTCGGCGTCGGCTACTGGAGCGGGCTGATCGACTGGCTGCGCACGACGGTGCGGACGGCCGGCAAGATCGGCGAGCACGACCTCGACCTGCTGCACATCACCGACGACGTCGACGACGCCGTCGCGCACATCGTCGGGTCCCAGGTCGCGCACTCCCAGCAGGAACAGGTCGAGCAGGCATCCGCTGCGGACCGGTCGTCGCCCTGATGGCCGCTGTCTGCGTCTACTGCTCGTCGTCGGAGACCATCGACCCGCGCTACCAGCAGCTCGCCGCTGACGTCGGGACGCGGATCGCCGCTGAGGGTCACGGGTTGGTGTCCGGCGGGGGGCGGGTCTCGATGATGGGGGCCGTGGCCCGGGCCGCCCGCGCCGGCGGGGCGCACACGACCGGCGTCATTCCTTCCCACCTGATGCTGTTCGAGGTAGCCGACACCGACGCCGACGAGCTCGTCGTCGTGGACACGATGCGCGAGCGCAAGCGCGAGATGGACGAGCGCTCGGACGCCTTCCTCGCCCTGCCCGGCGGCATCGGCACGCTCGAGGAGCTGTTCGAGGTGTGGACGGCCGGCTCGCTGGACATGCACCCCAAGCCGGTGCTCGTGCTCGACGACGACGGCTTCTACGACGGGCTGTGGTCGTTCCTCGACTCGCTGCACGACCGCGGCTTCGTCCGCGAGGCGGCCCTGGCGCGGCTGCACCGGGTGCGCAGCGTCGACGCGGCGTTCGCGCTGCTGGCGTCGCTGCTCTAGTCGTCGAGCGCGTGCAGGTAGCGCCGGGTCATGAGCCGCTGCGCACCGGTGCCGAGCGGGCCGCCCAGCCTGGCCAGTCTCGACGCCGGTCGGGAGAACGCAGTCACCGTGAGGTCCACTGCCCCGTCCGCGCGCTGGTCGACGACGAAGGCCTCCTCGCCGCGCTCCGGGTGGCCGGGCAGCGTGCCGTAGACGAACCCGCGGCGACGAGGCTCGTCGATGACGGTGACCACGCGGCACGGGATGCGCAGCGGCCCGAGGTGCAGCACGACCACCGTGCCCGGCTCGGCGTGCCGGTGCGACGTCCGCACGCGCAGTCCCGCCCGAGCGTGAACCTGCCAGGTCAGGACGGCGTCGGCGACCTCGTCGAAGGCCGCCGCGCTGCGCACCCGGCGGCTGCGCGAGAAGTACCGGTAGCCCGGTGGGGGATCGGTCAGCACCCGACCCACCTCGGGGTAGCTGAGTGGCTGGTCGCGGAGGCGTCGCGTGGTCGCCGCGTCGAGGAGGTCGACGCTCACCGCTCCTCCAGCACGCGCTTGAGGCTCGCAAGGTCTGCGGTCACGGCGGCCGCGTCGGCGGCGAACGCCTCGTCGGTCATTCCCGGTTGCCGACGCAGCGTGAACACGACGTCGCACGCCGTCCCGTCGGCGATGACCCGCATCGGGACGTGCACGATCGCGCCGGTGGGCAGGGTGACGTCGTGGTCGAGCACGCCGAAGTCGTTGTGCGGCGCGAAGACCACCTCGACGTCCGGGCTCACGCCCGCCGCCCAGGACGGCAGGTTGGCCGGGTCTCTCGCGAACGCGTACACCTCTTCGGCCGGGCGGTCGATGCGGATGTCGAGGTGGCGGGTGTGCTCGCTGCTCATCGCTCTCGCAGTGAGCCGGGCCGGTGCTCGTGGTCGTGGGGCTGCAGCCAGGGACGAGCCGGGTCGTGGTCTGGATCGAGCTGGGCCTCGCGCAACGCACGTGCACGTGCCGGCTGGTTGCGGCGGCGGCTGCCGATGACGAGCATGCTTCGACCGTAGGCCCGTCCGTGCTGCCTCGGAAAAGTTCTTCGAGATTTTCTCGCTGGAGCGCTTTCGTGGGTCGGTTTCTGTCGGACCTTGTTGCCAGAATTGGGCCATGATCGCGACGGTCTCCCGGCCTGCTCTGGCGGCGCTGCAGGCTGCGGTCGAC
>CAZZZE010000237.1:0-4638 GCA_964658365.1 uncultured Jatrophihabitantaceae bacterium | reverse complement strand
CGGCCTTCTTCGCCGGCGCGGTGGCCTTCGCCGCCGACTTCTTGGCCGCCTTCGCCGCCTTCTTGGCCGCGGCCTTGGACGGGACGCCGGTCTTGGAACCCAGGCTCGACCCGGCCACCGACTTGGTCGCGGGACCGGAGGACTTGCTGGCCAGCGCCTTGCCCGCGCCGCGCTTCTGCGCTTTCTTCGCGGCCTTCGCCGGACCCGAGTTGGCGACTGCGGCAATGGCCTTGCCCGGTGCGTCGCGCACCGTATCGACCGCGTCGGACACGGCGGTCTGCGCGAGCTCCTGCGCGTCGTGGACGATCGCGGCCGCACGCTTGCGGGTGTCGCGCGCGGACTCGGCGAGGCTGGCCACCGCGGCCTGCGTACGTGCCGCGCGCTGCTCGAGCACCTCGCGCGCACCGTCGGCGATGGACTTGAACTCCGCACCTGGACGGAAGGCCGGCACCTTGGACGCCGGGACGTTCACCGTGGCACCGGTTGCGGGGTTGCGGGCGGTACGCGCGGCGCGCTCGCGGCGTTCGAACACACCGAAGCCGGTGATCGCCACGCGCTCCCCGCGCGAGATGACGTCGTAGACGCTGTCGATCATCGCGTCGAGGGCGGCGGCTGCGCGCTTCCGGTCTCCGTCGAGACGCTCGGCGAGAAGGTCGACGAACTGAGCCTTGTTGGGCACGTGTCCTCCTGGGACGGGATTCCTACATCACGATCGTGATTACCCGTGCACGCTAAGGGGTTCACCCGCCGACAACAACGTAAACACCCCTTGTCGTAGGAGATTTCTCGACGATCGGGTCGTCGTCAGCGACGCTGACCTGCCGGCCGCCCGGTCCAGGGACGACGCTGATCGCGTGCGCCCGCGCGGATGCGGCTACGCCGAGGTCGGCAACCAGGGTTTGCGAGCCGTCTCGTACTGCGCGATGTCCTCGGTGTGCTTGAGGGTCAACCCGATGTCGTCCAGACCCTCGAGCAGCCGCCAGCGGGAGTAGTCGTCGAGGTCGAAGTCGTGCACCTCACCGGCCCACCTCACCTGCCGCTCGGGCAGGTCGACCGTGACCTCGGTCCTGGGGTCGTCCTCGATGTCGTCCCACAGCCGCTGGACGATCTTCTCCGGCAACGTGATCGTCAACAGCCCGGCCTTGAGCGAGTTGCCGCGGAAGATGTCGGCGAAGCGCGGCGAGATGACGACCCGGAAGCCGTAGTCCCACAGCGCCCACACCGCATGCTCGCGCGAGCTGCCGGTGCCGAAGTCGGGCCCGGCGACGAGCACCGTGGCACCGTCGAAGCGCGGCTGGTTCAGCACGAAGTCCGCCTCGTTGGTGCGCCAGGCGTTGAACAGCCCGTCCTCGAAGCCGGTGCGCGTCACCCGCTTGAGGTAGACGGCCGGGATGATCTGGTCGGTGTCGACGTTGGTGCGCCGCAGCGGCACCGCGGTGCCGACGTGAACGGTGAACTTCTCCATAGGAGGTCCTTTCGGGGTCCCCGCGGCGTTGTCCGAGCGCCTTCTGCGAGGAGAACGGCGTGGGGTTAAAGGTCTGCGGGGCTGGCGAGGTGGCCGGTGACGGCGGTGGCGGCGGCCACCAGCGGCGACACCAGGTGCGTCCGGCCACCCTTGCCCTGCCGGCCCTCGAAATTGCGGTTCGACGTGCTCGCGCTGCGCTCGCCGGGCTTGAGCTGGTCGGGGTTCATGCCCAGACACATCGAGCAACCGGCCTGGCGCCACTCGGCCCCGGCCGCGCTGAAGATCGCGTCGAGGCCTTCCTGCTCGGCCTGCTTGCGCACGCGCACCGAGCCCGGCACGACGAGCATGCGCACGCCGTCGGCGACGCGCTTGCCCTCGAGCACCGCGGCCGCGGCGCGCAGGTCCTCGATGCGGCCGTTGGTGCACGAGCCGACGAACACGGTGTCGACCGTGACCTCGCGCAGCGGGGTACCGGCGGTCAGGCCCATGTAGGTCAGCGCCTTCTGCGCGGCGGCGCGGTCGCCCTCGTCCGCGAAGTCGGCCGGGTCGGGGACGGCGGCCGACAGCGGTACGCCCTGACCCGGATTGGTGCCCCAGGTGACGAACGGCGCCAGCTCGGCGGCGTCGACGACGATCTCGGCGTCGAACTCGGCGTCGTCGTCGGTGCGCAGGCTGGTCCAGTACTCGACCGCGGCGTCCCACTCCTTGCCCTTCGGCGCGTGGTCACGGCCCTGCACGTAGTCGAAGGTGGTCTTGTCGGGGGCGATCATCCCGGCGCGCGCACCCCACTCGATGCTCATGTTGCAGACCGTCATGCGGCCCTCCATGGACATCTGCTCAATGACCGAGCCGCGGTACTCGACCATGTAGCCCTGGCCGCCGCCCGTACCGGTGCGGGCGATGACGGCGAGGATGACGTCCTTCGGGGTGACCCCCGGGGGCAGCTCGCCGTTGACCGTGACGGCCATGGTCTTGGGACGGTCCATCGGCAAAGTCTGGGTGGCGAGCACGTGCTCGACCTGGCTGGTGCCGATGCCGAACGCCAGCGCGCCGAACGCACCATGCGTACTGGTATGGCTGTCGCCGCAGACGATGGTCATGCCGGGCTGGGTGATGCCGAGCTGCGGGCCGATGACGTGCACGATGCCCTGCTCGTCGTCGCCCATCGGGTAGATCGTGATGCCGAACTCGGCACAGTTGCGCCGCAGCGTGTCGATCTGCGTGCGGCTGACCTCGTCCTTGATCGACTCGGTGCCGATGAGCGGCAGCACGTAGTCGGTGGGGGTGTTGTGGTCCTCGGTGGCGAGCGTGAGATCGGGGCGGTGGACGGGCCGGCCCTCCAGGCGCAGGCCGTCGAACGCCTGCGGGCTGGTTACCTCGTGGATCAGGTGCATGTCGATGAACAGCAGGTCTGGCTCACCGGGGTACGAGCTCACCACGTGGCTGTCCCAGAGTTTCTCCGCGAGGGTCTTGCCCATCTCGTCCTCCGCTGGCTTGCGTCTCAAAATACGAGACAATAGTATCGCTGTATGGGACAGCCTAACAGCGCTGCAGGTCAGAGCGGGATAGGCGTGGTCGACAAGTCGGTGGCCATCCTCGCCTCGGTGGCGCTGGCGCCCCGTGCGCTCGCCGATCTCGTGTCCGCCACCGACCTGCCCCGGGCCACCGCCCACCGGCTGGCCGTCGCCCTCGAGACCCACCGCCTGCTGGCCCGGGATGCCGAGGGCCGCTTCGTCCTCGGACCCCGTCTCGGCGAACTGGCTGCGGCCCTGCCCGATCCGGTGGTCACCGCGGCTGGGCCGGTGCTGGCGTGGGTGCGCGACGAGTGCGGCGAGAGCGCGCAACTCTACCGCCGCGACGGCGCCGAGCGGGTGTGCGTGGCTGCTGCCGAGCGCGCGCACGGGCTACGCACCACCGTGCCGCTGGGCACCCGGCTGCCGTTGACCGCGGGCTCCGGCGCGCAGGTGCTGTGCGCATGGTCCGACCCGGCCTCGCTCGCCGGCCTCGAGACGTTCTCCGAGCGCTCGCTCGCCGAGGTGCGCCGCCGGGGCTGGGCACAATCGGTCGCGCAGCGCGAGGCCGGCGTCGCCTCGGTGTCGGCACCGGTGCTGTCCCCCGAGGGCGAGCTGCTCGCGGCCATCTCGGTCTCCGGCCCCATCGAACGCCTCGGCCGCTCCCCCGGCACCCGGCTCGCCCCGCTGCTCACCCGTGGGGCGCACCGCATCACAGCGGCCCTCGCGCGCTGAAGCCCTCGCTTCGCTCGGTGGTGGTCGTTTCGTGCAGGTAGTGGGTAGTTCCGATCCGGGTGTGGCCAGTTCGCTCAGGACGTGGTCAGCGCGATCTGACCACCGACGTAGAAATCTGACCACACCGTGGATGACGAGGCGGCCGGTGCGCGGTTCCGGCGTTACCTCACCCGGTTGCGTTGCCGAGACGGCGCGCGCACAAGCTCGGGTGCTCGCTGCCAGATCTCCCGGCGCACCTCGGCGCGGATCAGCGCGGGGCGCCCGAAGACCTCCGCCGGCCCGTACGGCAGCGTCAACCAGTGCTCGGAACGCAGATCGGTGAAGCGGGTCAGATCGCGCCGCATGCGCTGGACCTCCGCGTGGTCGACCCCCTGGTACTCCAGTGCGAGCTTGGCGGCCGGCAGCGAGAGATCCGGCTCGGCGAGCCAACCGCCCTCGTCGCGGTACACGGCGACATTCACCTCGAACGGCCGGACGCTCAGACCGGAGACTGCGACCCGCAGATGGCTCTCGGGTCGAGACCTCGACCGTGCGTCGAGCAGGTCCAGCGCTCGACGCGCCCGGGCAGTCTGCGGCGCGAACGGCGTCGCGTCGAGCACCGCCTTCAGCTGCCCCTGCGTCACGCCTGACCGCAGCGCGCTGTCACCTGCCGCCACGAGATCGGGCAGATCCAGGTAGCGGGCGAGGTCGCGCCATGTCCGGCTGATCGACGTCACGGGCAGACCGCACACCAGTACGACGTCCTGCGGTCGGAGTTGGTAGCGATGCGCGATGAACGGTGACCTACGAGTGCGGGTCATGTACCTACCGGCCCTTGCGGGCTGAGCGGACGCCAGGTGGACGGTGTCCGGCCGTCTGGGGAGCCACAGCCCGTGCAGCCGCGCCGCAGTGAAGACGGCAAGCACGGTATGCGGAGCAGAGGATTCG